>JAFTFD010000194.1 GCA_017449745.1 Lachnospiraceae bacterium | reverse complement strand
ATCGCTATATATTTCAGTTGTGTTATTCTGCCAGAATTTTTTATGGACTTGGACAAGGAGTTGCAGGATTTGGACGCTGGCGGTTGCCTGCCGATATGTTTTTAAACTTCCGTTTACCTGTCCCCTCATTAAAAGAACAAGTTAAAATTGCGGATTTTCTTGATGATCAAGTTTCACAAATTGATTCCATTATTGAAGAGGCAAAATCGAGCATTGAAGAATATAAGCAGTGGAAAGCATCTGTTATTTTTGAAGCAGTAACAAAAGGCTTAAAACGTGGATTGGCATTAAGAGATAGTCATGAGATTAGACTTGGACTAATTCCGGCCCATTGGCGAGTTGCAAAAGTTAAACATGTTGCCAAATTGAATCCCAGCGTGGATGTTGCAGGACTAACTCCTGATACAGAAGTATCTTTTGCTCCAATGGAGTGTATAAGAACCGACAAGAGAGTAGAACGTACCGCTACATATTCGGATAACAACAGCTCGTACAGCTCTTTTAACAATGGCGACATCGCGCTGGCTAAGGTCACACCGTGTTTTCAAAATAGCAATGTGTGTATCATGTCTGATCTGCAAAACGGCTATGCATTTGGCAGTTCAGAATTGTTCAATATCAGACCATTTGCAATTAACACAAGATACTTATTATATTATTTAATCACAGAAGCATTTAAAGATGGAGGTGTTGCGAGCATGACAGGAGTAGCGGGGCTACAAAGAGTCTCCTCTGTATATGTTCGAAACGCGGTTCTCCCGTTACCTCCGGAAGCTGAGCAAGCTCAAATTGTCGATTACTTAGATAATAAAATCAGAGACATTAATGAGCTGATTGACGAAAAAAGCGAGCTTGTTGAAGACCTCGAATCTTATAAGAGATCTCTCATTTACGAGACAGTCACGGGTAAGCGAAAGGTGGTGTAGTCGTGGACGATAAAGGTTTTCAGGATAGAATGCACGCCTATAAGAAAGCGATGGATGAATCCGAAAAGCACTTCGAAAGTGAGATTGAAAAATATCTTATCTCTTCAGAGGGCGGATGGGAAAAAGCTGATGATTCCGGCTACTGCAACGACAAATATCGTGGCATGGCGCTTGATATCATCACATTGACCGACTTCGTGAGAAACAGCCAGCCGATGGCGTGGCGGCGTTTCGAGCGCATGTGCAATATTGATCCGGTGCGTCAGTTCTACAAAGCGTTCGACAGTGCCGTGCAGCAGGTAGGCCTGATCGAAGTGCTGCGCCACGGTTTCAAGCATCGCGGCGTTCAGTTTTCCGTCTGCTATTTTGCGCCGGAGTCTACGCTGAATACCCTCGCAGTCGAAAACTACAAGAAGAATATCTGTCAGTGCATCCGGCAGTGGCATTACTCGGAGACGAACAACAACACGGTCGATATGATGCTGGCACTGAACGGTATTCCGATTGTTGCTATCGAACTGAAGAACCAGCTTACCGGCCAGTCCATCGATGATGCAAAACGCCAGTGGATGTATAACCGTGATCCTAAGGAACCGTGCTTTGGTCAGAACAAGCGTATTCTGGCCTACTTTGCCGTGGATCTCTACGAAGCTGCGATGGCAACGGTCATCGACCGGGACAAGACACCATTCCTTCCATCCAATCAGGGCAGCAATGGAGCTGGGAATGATGGCGGCGCAGGCAATCCACCGACTGAAGATGGCGACTATGTAACCAGTTATCTCTGGAAGGAAGTCTGGCAGAAGGACAAGCTACTGGATATTATCCAGAAGTTCATTAATGTCCAGAAGGAAGAAAAGAAAACTAAGAATCCGGATGGCTCCCAGCGCATCGAGACCAAAACGAAGGTCATCTTCCCTCGGTACCATCAGCTGGATGTTGTCCGTAAGCTCGTAGCGCACGTGCGCGAAGGCGGTGCCGGTCATAACTACCTTATCCAGCACAGCGCAGGTAGCGGCAAGTCCAACTCCATCGCATGGACGGCATACCGGATGGCAAGCCTGCATAACGCAGAGAATGAGCCTGTATTTGACAGTGTGATTATCGTCACTGACCGGCGCGTATTGGATCAGCAGCTGCAGGCAACGGTCTCCAGTTTTGATCATACTCTTGGCACTGTAGTGACCATTGATGATAAGAAATCCTCTCATGATCTGAAAAATGCGATCAACGACGGAAAGCGCATCATCGTTACCACACTACAGAAGTTCCCGGTGATCTACGATCAAGTGAAGGACACCTCGGGAAAGCACTTTGCAATCATCGTGGATGAAGCGCATTCCAGCCAGACAGGGCAGAGCGCTATGAAGCTGAAAACAGCACTGGCGGATGTCGAGGATGCACTGAAGGAATATGCTGAGCTTGAAGGCAAAGCCGAGGAAGAGATCGACAACAAGGATATCCTTGTGCAGGAGATGCTCACGCAAGGCCGTCACAAAAACCTCTCCTTCTTCGCTTTCACTGCAACACCGAAGGGCAAAACACTGGAGATCTTCGGTGAACCTTACCCAGACGGCAGTTTCCATCCCTTCCATATCTACTCCATGAAGCAGGCCATTGAGGAAGGCTTTATTCTGGATGTTCTGGCCAACTACGTCACCTATAAGATGTGCTACCAGATTGCCAGCAATACACCAGAGAATCCCGAAGTCCCCACCTCCAAGGCTATCAAGACCATCAAGCGCTATGAAGAGCTGCATCCGCACAATCTGGAACAGAAAGCAGCGATTATCGTCGAGACCTTCCGGGATATCACAAAGAAGAAAATCGGTGGTCAGGGAAAGATGATGGTGGTCACGGCATCGCGTTTGGCAGCAGTCCGCTACTACCACACTATCAAGAAATACCTCCGCGACAACAACTATGATGACGTGGAGATCATGATTGCATTCAGCGGTGCACTGAAAGATCCGGATGATCCGGAAGGCAAAGAGTACACCGAGAGCAATATGAATGTTGACAGCAATGGCAATCCGGTGAAGGAAAGCCAGACAAAGGCTGTATTCCACGACGAAGGCGATGTCCTGATTGTTGCGGAGAAGTACCAGACCGGCTTTGATGAGCCGCTGCTCCACACCATGATCGTGGATAAAGAGCTGCGAGATGTGAAAGCTGTACAGACACTTAGCCGATTGAACCGGACATATCCCGGGAAAGAGGATACTTACGTTCTGGACTTTGTGAATCCGGTTGAGCGTATTAAGGAAGCCTTCCAGCAGTTTTACCGTGAGACCAGTCTGGATGAAGAAATCAACTTTGACCTCATCTATACAACGCAGCGCATCCTGCACGATTACGGTGTTTACACTCAGGAGGATATTGACAAGGTTACGAGCATCTATATTGATGAAGACGTCCGGGCATCCAACTCTACGCAGGCGAAGATCTCAAATGCGCTTCTGCCGGTCGCTCAGAAATACAATGCTCTGGATCAGGAGCAGCGGTATCAGTTCCGGCGTGAGGTGCGTAATCTGGTGAAGTGGTACAACTATATCAGCCAGATCACCAGGATGTTCGACAAGGAACTGCACCACGAATACATCTTCTGCTCTTACCTTGCAAAACTCCTGCCCGGTGATCCGACCATCGAATTCAATCTCGATAACCGTGTAAAGCTGGAGTATTACCAGTTGGCAAAGACCTTCGAAGGCGCGATTGAACTGGATGATCAGTCCGGATCATGGGCTCCAACGAATCCCAAGAGAGCCGGTGCCAAGAAGGAAAAGCTCAGTCCTCTGGAGGAGATCATCCAGCGCATCAACGAGGAGTTCATGGGTGAGTTCACGGATGCGGATCGCGTTATCGTGGAGGATCTGTATAACCGCATGAAGAAGGACGAGGATGTCCAGAAGGCAGCCCAGACCGACGACAAGCAGGTGTACCATCGCAGTGTGTTCCCTGGTATCTTCGATGAGACTGCAATGGCGGCTTACATGGAGAATCAGGAGGCATACATCCAGCTCTTCCAAGATGCGAAGAAGTATCATGCGGTTCAGGCGGCACTGGCAGACATGCTCTACCGGGATCTGCATGAAAAGAAATAAAGACTGTGCAAAACGGGCAACTCCAAATAACCGGAGCTGCCCGTTTTGCACCTAATCCTTTTTATATTATCCCCAAGAAAAAATTATCCCCAACTTTCACCGAATGTTCTCCGAATATACACTTCGAGAACAAAAAGTTGGGGATAATATTATTTTATCGCCGTACAAACGAAAGGGGGATTTACATTGGATGTGAAATACGAAGAAGGGATCCGATGCCTGAAGCAATGCTGGAAAGAGAAGGGACACACCATCACTGATGAGGAAAAAGCAGCCATGAAGTCATTTCGTGGAGTTTTTGTTTCCGGGAAATCAGAGCCGTATTCTCATGAACTGGCGCTGAAATGGCTCTCAGATAATCAGCTTGCCTGGGGTGATGAGAAGTATCAACGGCATCGTAAAATCATATACGAACTCAACGATGCCGTAACGAATGGAACCATCAGAGAGGATTACAGCTACTTACCTACCATTTACGATACTCTTCCGCCTGATTTAAAGGATCATCTGATCCTTTATCGGGACGAGCTGTTTTCACGGTTGCAATACCGTTCTTCAAGAGACCAGCTGATCCATTGTGTCAGCTTCGCAGCTTTTCTCAAGGACAATGGGATCCTCCGTGCGCAGGACATCTCAACCGAATTGATCGCAGAATACCATGCTTACGCCGACACTATCGGAGATACCTATATCTGCCTGTATTCGGTTCGGTTCTTTTTGCAGTTCCTTGCTGAACATGGTGTTATAGCCGGGTACGTTCCACTTGCCCTTACATCACCACTTCAGGCAAAAGCTGCCGGCTATGCGATCAAGCGGTTTTCAGATGAAATATCTTCGTTTGAGACAAACGGAGTTGATGCGGATGAGTACTGGAAGATGGCCAATTCTCTCATTGATGTCCTTCGCAAGAAATACCACCATAATGAAGATGCCACGCGGAACAACTATCTTGTGTATTACCAGATGTTCTATATCTTCATGAAGGAGTTTTCACTTCCATACAGCTCAGGCAATGTTAGGCTTTGGGCCGAAAGAATGAGAATTTTTGACGATGATCCACACCGGAATCCGTCCATAAAGCGCAGTTTTTACCTTCTGGATATTTTCCTCAGAACAGGCACTGTTACCGATGATGACCTGGAGATCGTCCTTTGCAATCCGGGGAGAATAGCTGAATTATCACCATCGTATCAGAAACTGTTAGATGATTTCTTATCATGCCGCAGGAAAGAAAACATTGCACCAGCTACTTTGGATGTGAATAAATCCGGTACGATATCTTTCCTGCTGTATATACAGGAAAGAGGGATCTCATCCATGTCCGGCATCTCGCTTATGAATGTAAAGGAATACTGCACCTGGGTCTCTGAAAAAGCAGTCAATCACAAGAATAATTACTCCTATGACCTTAGGGTGTTCCTCACGTACTGCTTCGAAAAAAGCTATACAATACAGGATCTTTCCCGCGCTTTGCCCGCTCAGTCAAACCAGCAGAGAAAAATCGTCAAAGTCCTGTCAGATGAAGAAATACAGATGATCTATGACTACAGGGACAATGCGGCGACACCACTCCAGTTGAGAGATTCCGCAATTCTTATGCTGGGGCTGCTGATGGGACTGAGACGAATCGATGTCGTAAATTTACGGCTCTCAAACATAAACTGGAAAGAGCAAACAATCTCCATAACGCAGCAGAAAACATACAGACCGCTTGTGCTGCCGATGCCGACACCGGTAGGCAACAGCATTTACAAATATATCAAAAACGGGCGTCCAAAGAAAAGCGATGAGAATGATTTTATTTTTCTTTCAACAACAGCTCCGTTCAAAAAAGCTGACGCTTCTGCGTGTGGCGTAGCCGTTAAACACGCACTGGACAATGCTACAGGTTCGTTCCACATCCTGAGGCGTACTTTCGCGTCCAGGCTGCTGGCGGCCGGAACTAAGACAGATACAATAAAGGATTCTCTGGGGCATTCAACAATGGATACCGTCAACAGGTATCTTTCCATGGATGAGGAATCGTTAAGATCGTGCTGTCTGCCTCTGGAAAGGACGGTGATTAATTATGAAGCCGCGTCGTGATTATATTTTCAGCAGTCCCCTCGCCTCTGCCATAGAGGGCTTGATCCAGGAAAAGCGATCTTCCGGTTACGTTTACAACTCCAATGCTAACGTGCTAAAGGAACTTGATACTTTCTGCATAGAACGCGGATTCCTCTCGGATACGGTTACAAAGGATTTATCCGATGCATGGGCTGTTCAGCGTGAGACGGAAGGGATTAGCTCGCGGAATATACGTGTGAGCAATCTCAGGCAAGTGGCAAAATATCTTAATTCCATAGGGATAGAAAGCTACGTGCCACAGATGCTTCAATCCGGTGAGACCAAGATAGCCCATGTATTTACAGCGGAGGAGCGAAAAGAATTTTTTGAAAGCCTCAATAAGCTGGATGTCAAAAGGAACAGCAAGCGTCTTTTGGAAGAGTGCAGGATTCTTTTCCGTCTGTATTATTGCTGCGGTCTCCGGTTATCTGAGCCCATATGGCTTACATGGGATGATATAGATTATGACCTTGGGAGAATCACAATCCTGCAGTCCAAAGGCTACAAGGACAGGGTTGTCTGGATAACACCTGATATCGCCGAGATGCTCCGGAAATACCATGAATATATCATGTCAGAATGCCCCGGTGAGCCCCTTGTGTTTCCTGGTACTAAAGATGGCAAGCCAATCAATGAAGTAACGGTGAGAGCTTATTTTCAGAGGACACTGGCAATGACCTCTTATGCCTCGATCAGCAATCCACCGACTATAAAGTCATTCCGTCATACATTCGTGGTAGACAGGCTGAATGCATGGATGGAAAATGGCGAAAACATAGAGGAGAAGCTGCCGTATCTCAGCAAGTATCTTGGTCATAACAGTATCCATGAGTCCCTGTATTACTACCATCAGGTATCGGAAGCGTTCAAGATCATCCATGACAGGGATAAAACATCAAATATCGTAATTCCGGAGGTTAAGGAAAATGAAGAATAAAAACAAGGCACCAAACAGCGAAAAGCTCTTTTTCTCCAGGACTTTACAGTATCTGGACAACTACCTCCCAAGACAGTTGGGACGCAGCCCGGAAACAGTTCGCTCTTATCGTGATTCGCTTTCGGGCTTCAGGAAATATCTTTATGATGAGAAGGGCATTTCCATAGCCAAGTTCACCTTCCAGGACTGTACAAGGGATCTGCTTTTGGAATACTGCGCTTATCTGAAAGAAAGTGGGAATTCAGCTGCGACATGCAACGTGAGGCTTGCGGCAATCAAAACATATGTCCAGTATGTATCCGATGACGACATCTCGCTTCAGTCTATAGCCCTTCAGATTTCCAAAGTCCCCGGAATGAAGATTCCAAAACGGGAAAAGAAGCTGATAACAACTGAGGGAATGGCTGCTATCCTTGCTCAGCCAAAGGAAACAAAGATTGGTATACGGGACAAAACCATCATGGTTCTTCTGTATGATTCCGCTGTCAGGGTAAGTGAACTTACCGGATTACGGATCAATGACTTGGATTTCAAAACGCTTTCGATCCACATCCATGGAAAAGGGAACAAAGAACGTTCCGTTGCTATCAGCGAAAAAACCGCAACGCATTTGAAACGGTATATGTCCATTTATCATGCTGACGGATACAGCCCCGATGATTACCTGTTCTATACTGTGATCAAAGGCAAAGTTGGTTCCGTTTCTATGAGCACAGTAGAAAGGATTCTCCAGAAATATTCCGATGAAGCCAGAAAAGAATGCCCTGACATTCCTAAACATGTATATCCGCACCTGTTTCGCGCCGAGAGAGCCACACATTTATACAGAGATGGTGTAGATTCCATCATGATTTCCAAGATACTCGGTCACTCCAGTATTGAAACCACCAAAATCTACGCACTCCCGTCTATGGATCAGATGCGCGAGGCAATGAATAAGGTTGATATGCCGACCGATGCAGCTGAAAAACCCTTATGGGAAGGCGATGAAGATGAAATGGCGCGGCTCTGTGGTCTGAAGTAGCATTAAGATTATCCCCAACTTTTGCATGGTAGTTCCTTGTATTCAACGGTTACCGTAGAGGTTGGGGATAATATTTTCTTGGGGATAATAGTGCAAATCATGAATTCATGATTTTTGATAAAATCCGCACTCGTACCCATCAGCCCGCAGGATGGCTCCCGGCAGCCAAGGCGGGGTGCGTCCCATCTGCTTGCAGATTGCCTGCAAGGATACATTCTTGCTGGCTTCGATGATTAGCTCGTCATGGACGTGGCCGACGATGAAGCAGTGGGAGAGGGTGCGCATGGCGTAGCAGAGTATATCCCTACTGATGGCCTGCACGATGTTCTCCACAAATTTCGGACCGTATGATTCGATCCGGCTCCATTTCTTCTTGGCATCGATCCCGAAGTAGGTAACGGATTCTCCACCGAACTTGTTCTCCCCGATCCGGGGTTTCACGTAAGCGAGGTGCCTGCCCGATGGTAGTTCTATGAACAGCATGCCGGAGCGATACTCAAATCTGATATTTCCTACCTGCGTCACAAGGCGTGTTTTGATCGCCTTCTTTACCGCATCGTCTACTTTCCACCAGTATTCCACGATCCGGGGATTAGCAGACCGCCACATATTTACCAGCGGCTGCAGCTCGTCCTCTGACATGCCGTAGTCAAGGGCACCCATTGCCTTTAAGGCACCGACTGATCCGCCATAGCCGAGAGCCAATTCCGCAACCTTGCCGCGCTGGCGTAGGTGCGCATTCTGTCCATGTTTCTCGACAGGGACTTTGAACATCTGGCTGGCGGAGGCGCAGTAAATGTCACCACCTGTCTTAAAAACCTCAGAGCGCCAAGTCTCCCCTGCAAGGTGCGACAGTACGCGGGCTTCGATCGCAGAGAAGTCTGCTACGATGTATTTATACCCGGGACGCGGTAAAAACGATGTCCGAATCAGCTCCGACAGCACCAGAGGGACATTGTCATAGAGTAGAGAGAGCATTTCAAAGTCACCGGCTTTCACCAGATTCCGTGCCTCCTCCAGATCCGACATGTGATTCTGCGGGAGATTTTGTAACTGTATAAGCCTTCCTGCCCAGCGGCCAGATCGATTGGCTCCATAGAATTGGAACATCCCATGGCAGCGGCCATCAGAACAAACGGCATTCTGCATTGCTTGGTATTTCTTTACCGAGCTTTTTGCCAGTTGCTGCCGGAGCTGCAGCACTTCCGAAATATCCTCCGGAGCAGTTTTCAGGGCTTCTGCCACCTGCTTTTTCCCAAGTGACTCCATCTCCATTCCGTTCTCTGAGAGCCATTCCTTCATCTGCATTACGCTGTTCGGATTGTCGAGACCTGTACGAGACTGGATCTGATCCGAAAGCTCGGTCTTTGCCAGCTCATCGATCCTGATAGCATTCTCCACCAGTACCGGATCGATCATGATCCCACGGTCATTGATCTCCTGATCAAGATGGTACTCATCCCAGACTGAGTCAGGAACCGGATAGTTCTGCAGACGCTTTTGGATCTGCATCTCAACCTCGACATCACGTCGGTTGTATGCTTTGAAGGTTTCCCATTTCTCCATGTCGTGCTCCGGCAGATTCCGCGTGCGACCTCCGTTGGTCTTGGTAGGTGCACAAGGGCTGCAGAAGTACCGGATCAGGTCTTTGCCTTCCGTCATTTTCTGCTCCTCAAGTCCCAGCACCTTTCCGACCATCGCAAGGGAGAGTGGCAGGCCGGTGTAGGCTGCCCATACCAGCGTGCATTTCCATGCAGCGGGGGCGAGATAATTCCCGACCGTATCTTCCGGGATGCTATAGCTTCTGAAATACTGCGGATAGTGTCGCTTCAGATAAATGGACAGACAGACTCTCTCAAAGCTGGCATTGTAGGCATATTTCGTGACGGAGTCATCCGAAATAGCTGCCAGTATGTCGTCCGGGATAACTTCCCCGCAGGCAAGGTCATAAACAGTAACACTGCCGCCATTAACAGACACACCAAATAATAAGATTTCGAAGGCCGGAGATTCTGCATACTTGTAGGCTCCAGCTTTTGTT
>JAFTFD010000193.1 GCA_017449745.1 Lachnospiraceae bacterium | reverse complement strand
TAGCGGAATTCTGAGGAATATGGACGGCAGCGTTCTTAATCATCAGTAATGCTCATACAATGAATATAAAAACCGCAGGGAGTTCATTTCCCTGCGGTTTTTTGATGAAGATCGATATTTGAAGTTTCCAGAATTATTAGTAGCTGAATGATCACACTGAGACCGGAGAATGCCGAAGGGTCAAGCTGCCAGTGCTCCGGCGCGGATCATTACCTCTCTCATTTTCTTGCCAAGGATGCCGGCTAAAACGATCTTAATGATCGTCGTAGGAATGAAGGGAAGGACGCAGGCTGTAAAGGCTGTCGCCCAGGTGCTCTTCGCAGCGACGACAAACCAGGCCATTCCAATCAGGTAATTGATAACGGCACCGAGGATCAGACCTGCATACAGCCGGACATAGCCGCCTTTTTCCTGTCCGATTCCTGCCATCCAGGCCATAATGGGGAAGCTGACAATAAAGCCGCCGGTAACGCCCAGAACAATACCGATTCCTCCGGTAAATCCGGAAAAGACCGGAAGGCCGACAGCACCGAGCAGCACATAGACAAGCGCTGCGATCGTACCCTTACGGGATCCGAGAATGATTCCGACCAGCGGAACGGCAAAGGTCTGCAGCGTCATCGGGACACCCGCCGGCATCGGGATGCTGATTTGTGCCATGATGCTGATCAGAGCGGCGGCAAGGCCTACCTGTGTGATCTCCTGAACTGTCAATTTCTGATTTTGTCTTTTATTCATAATGATTCCTCTGTTCAATTGTGTTATGATGTTGTGCTGCAGACCTCCATTCGTTCATGTGTGAGATCGGAACCCCCGGTTTTTGCAGGATAACGTATTGGAATTGCTGACAGCGCCTCTATAGAGTACCGTTCAAGATGACGATTGTCAACCATTTTCTAAGTAAAGGTTAACAATTAACGCGGCTGAATTTTGCGCAGATGACAGACCCCAATAGTCCAAAGTGTGAAAAGAGGCAGCTGTTCGTGTTGAGGACAAGTCGCTGACCTTGTCGGTTGAACGTGAACAGTTACGAAAAGAGAACAGGAGAAGATCAGATATGAGTACAGATGCACAAAAGGGTGCCAGAACTTACAGTTCCGGCGAGCTGCTCCGCCGTTTCTATCCATATATCAGAAAATACAGGACCCTGCTGTTCCTGGATCTTTTCTTTGCGTCCCTGACGACGCTCTGCGATATCGTCCTGCCGATGATCATGCGCAGGCTGACGAATTCCGCCATGGGGGCGGAAGAGATGCTGACCGTCCAGGCCCTGCTGCGCATGGCTCTTCTGTACATCGCGCTGCGCCTGGTCGATGCGGGCGCCAATTTCTATATGCAGTCCCAGGGACATATCATGGGTGTCTATATTGAGACGGATATGCGAACGGACGCCTTCGACCATCTGCTGCGTCTGAGTGACACCTATTATGCCAATACGAAGATCGGGCAGATCATGGGCAGGATCACCAATGACCTGTTTGACGTGACGGAGTTCTCCCATCATTGTCCGGAAGAATTCTTTATTGCGGGCGTAAAGCTGGTCGTTTCCTTTATTATTCTGTGCGGAGCCTCTCCGCTGCTCACGGTCCTGGTTTTTGCCTGTATGCCTGTCATGCTGATCGTCAGCACAAAGCTGAACCACTGGCTCAGAGAAGCGCAGAAGGCGCAGCGCTTCCAGATCGGCGAACTCAACGCGGCGATCGAGGACAGCCTGCTCGGACAGAGAGTCGTCAAAGCCTTCACCGGCGAAAAAATGGAAGCGGAGAAGTTTGACGAAGGAAACCAGGATTTCAAGCGCATCAAAAAGCGCTGGTATTATGCCATGGCGACCTTCGGGACCTCGACCCGCCTGTTTGACGGCCTGATGTATTCGGTAGTCATCATTGCCGGCGGACTGTTCCTGATCTATGGTAAGATCAGTGCCGGCGATCTTGTCGCTTACATACTCTATGTATCGACTCTGATCGCTACGATCCGCAGGATCGTCGAATTTGCCGAGCAGTTCCAGCGCGGTATGACCGGCATCGAGCGCTTCATTGAGATCATGGACGCGCCTGTCGATATTCAGGATGCCCCGAACGCCTCTGTGCTGGAGGTAACGGAAGGCAGGATCGATTTTGAAGATGTCTCCTTTGAGTATCCGGATGATCATAACAAGGTACTGCGCCATCTGGATCTGCATATCAAAGCGGGAGAAAACGTGGCGCTGGTCGGTCCATCCGGCGGCGGAAAGACGACAATCTGCAACCTGATCCCCAGGTTTTATGACGTGACAGGCGGTACGATCCGCATCGACGGACAGGATATCCGCCAGGTGACGCTCGAGAGCCTGCGCCGTTCGATCGGCGTAGTCCAGCAGGATGTCTACCTGTTCAGCGGAACCGTCAGGGATAATATCGCCTACGGTAAAGCAGGCGCAACGGAAGAAGAGATCATACAGGCGGCAAAACTTGCGGGAGCAGATGACTTTATCCGCCAGCTGCCGAACGGATATGACAGCTATATCGGCGAGCGGGGAGTCAAACTCTCCGGCGGACAGAAACAGCGCCTTTCCATCGCCAGGGTATTTTTAAAGGATCCCAAGATCCTGCTGCTCGATGAGGCGACCTCCGCCCTGGATAATGAGAGCGAGGTCCTGGTCGGCAGGAGCCTGGAGGAACTGGCGCACGGCCGCACGACGCTGACGATCGCCCACCGCCTGACTACGATCCGCAACGCGGACCGTATCCTCGTACTTGGCAAAAACTGCATTGAGGAAGAAGGAAATCACGAAGAACTGCTGGCTAAAAAGGGCCTGTACTACAGACTCTGGAACGGCCTGACAGAGGAAGAGATGCAGAAAGAGCACGCTGCGTCATCCGGGCCCGCTTATCAGCCTGGACAAGAGGTCCTCTTACCTGCGAATGGCTGATCTTAAAGACAGCGGAGAGGTAAAAATAAGAATATCATGGAATCTCAATTTGAAAGAACAGAACTGCTGCTTGGCAGGGACGGTGTGGAGCGACTCAGGAAGAGTAAGGTGGCCGTCTTCGGGATCGGCGGCGTCGGAGGATATGTCTGCGAGGCGCTTGTCCGCAGCGGCGTAGGCGCCTTTGAACTGATCGACCGCGATACGGTCTCTGTCACCAACCTGAACCGGCAGATCATTGCGCTCCACAGCACAGTGGGCAGATATAAAGCGGAAGTGATGAAGGAGCGGATGCTGGATATTAACCCGGACGTCCTCGTCACAGTCCGCAACTTCTTTTTCCTGCCGGAGAATGCGGATGAATTTGACTTTTCCGCCTATGATTACGTAGTTGACGCTGTGGATACGGTGACGGCCAAGCTCGAGATCATTTTAAGGGCGAGGGCGGCAGGAGTTCCGGTCATCAGTTCCATGGGAGCCGGCAACAAACTGGATCCGGGCCGTTTTCAGGTCTCGGATATCTATAAGACCAGCATCTGCCCATTGGCCAGGGTCATGCGCTGGGAACTCAAAAAACGCGGCGTCGAGCACCTGAAGGTGGTCTGGTCGGATGAAGCCCCCAGGCACCCTGCCTTTGAGGAAGGCATGGAGAGAGTGCCTGGCAGCACAGCGTTCGTACCCTCTTCAGCCGGCCTTATGATCGCTTCGGAAGTTGTGAAGGATCTGGCAGGATTGTCTGAGTAAAGGGCAGCGTTATATTTATTCGCGATTATATGCATCCAACTGCTCCATCAGGCGGGAGAAATTGATGGTACAGTCTCCGCTATAGAGCCTGACAGGGATATCTTCGAACATCGTATACGTTGCAAAGCCGATCTCTGATTCTGCCGGACCGAACCAGTAAGTGAGGACTCTCCGGCTCTGAGGATCCAGGATCCAGTATTCTCTTACCCCTGCGTTCATGTATTTGGACAGTTTCAAGACCATATCTTTGTTTTTAGTTGAGGGAGAGAGTACCTCCGCAACAAAATCAGGAGCGCCGAAGAGGCGCTTTTTTATATCCTTTTCCGGAGTGCACAGGATGATCACTTGTTGGACTGTCCATTTTGATCAGAACGCCGTCGATCAGTTCGTAGCGGACATCATCCGGGAGAGCAAGATAATCGTCTATTGTATATTCTCCCTTTACGGATATTGTCAAGGGGAACGGAAATGTTTATGATAAAAACTGGCACTTTAAATTGGAGAGGTTCATGATCCGGTCCGGATGTCCGGCAGTCCGGTCATACAAGTAAGGCAATGAAAAGAAATGATACAGCAAAATACGGACTGGTGATCGAAGGCGGCGGAATGAAGTGCGCCTACAGCGCAGGGATCCTCGACCGCTTTCTGGATGAAAAGATCCGCTTCAGCTATGTGATTGGCGTTTCGGCAGGGGCGGCCAACGGTGCCTCCTTTGTCGCCGGCCAGCGCGACAGGAACCGCAGATTTTATACGACGCATATTGGAGAGAAAGGGTATTTTGGCCTGCGCTCCTTTATTAAGACGGGAGATCTGTTCGGCCTCGACTATATTTACAGTGATCTGACGAATACGGACGGCGGCGATCCTCTTGACTACGACAGGATCATGGCCTCCCCTACGGAATACGAGCTGGTAACGACCAATGCCAGGACCGGAAAAGCGGAGTATTTTTCAAAACAGGACCTGGAAAAAAACAACTATCAGCTGATCAAAGCTTCCTGCTGCCTGCCTGCAGCCTGCAGGCCCAGGGAATATAAGGGGAATTTCTTTTATGACGGGGGCTTAAGCGACCCGATCCCGGCTGAGCACGCCCTCGCAAAAGGATGTGATAAAGTAGTGGTGATCCTCTCCAAACCGAGGGACTTTGTGATGCAGCCCCAGAAAATGCGCATTTTCTATCACGTGGCATGCAGGAATTTCCCCAGGACCGTCTCGATGATCGAGGACAGGCATATTTCCTACATGGATCATTTCAGGAAGATCTTTGAACTGGAAAAGGAAGGAAAGGCCTTTGTTTTTGCTCCGAGCCGGCACCTGCCGATGGGGACATACCGAATGAATGCCGACCAGAACCAGGCGCTTTACGATCTTGGTGTCTCGGATTTTGAAAACAGGGCGGAAGAGCTGAG
>JAFTFD010000192.1 GCA_017449745.1 Lachnospiraceae bacterium | reverse complement strand
GTTCATCTTCCAGCTGGAGGTTCCGGATGAGCTGCGCAGCTGCATCATCCCCAAGATGATCCTGCAGCCCCTTGTCGAAAACTCGATCCTGCACGGCATCAACAACAGAGACGGCGGCGCGATCACTCTTAAGATCTGTCAGAAAAAGGAACAGCAGATCCTTCCCATCTCTGTGATCGACAACGGCGTCGGCTTCCCTGCAGAAATGACAGGGCCCTACAAAAAACCTGAAAACACCGGCGGGCATCACCTCGGATTGTACAATGTAGACACGATCCTGAAAAAACACTATGGCAACCGCTTCGGCCTGTTCCTGTCGAACGAAACGGATCCTGCGGGAGTGATCGTCGGCGCAGTGATCACGGCAGAGCTGCCGCTCAGTTATACAAAACCAGGATGAGACAAAGGGGTCTGTCACCTCTATCTCACCGGCATTTTATACGTGTAAGGAATTAAAGTATGTTGAAAGTATTAGTTGTAGAAGACGAAGAACTGATCAGAAAAGGGATCGTGCTGGCGACCGACTGGGCCTCGATCGGCTGCGTCGTCGCTGCCGAAGCCGGCAATGGCGAAGAAGGCCTGCGCCTTGCGCTGGAGTTAAAGCCTGATATCATCATCGCCGATATCAGGATGCCCAAAATGGATGGACTGGAAATGCTGAAAGCTCTGCGGGAAAACGGGAGCGAAGCCAGCGTGATCATTCTGACTTCCTATTCCAGCTTTGAATATGCCAGAACAGCCCTGCGGCTCGGAGCTGTCGATTTTCTGTTAAAGCCGTATCACGACGGAGAACTCGAAGCCGCCATCGGAAGGCTCCGGGAAGAGATCGACGAGAGAAAGAAGGCTTCCGCAGCGCGGATAGAGCCCTCCTCCTCGGCAGGTCCGTCTGCATCCCGTAAAGGAGCCGGATCAGGTCCCGCAGACCCGGCACAGGAAACCGGCTCCCTTGTAAACAAAAGCCGCAACACAAAAATGGCGATCGATTACATCGAAGCCCATTACGCCGATCCGAACATCAGCGTCGGCTCCATTGCGAACGCCCTGGAGATCAGCGAAGGGCATCTCAGCCATGTCTTCAAACGGGAGACAGGAATGACGATCCTCGGATATCTCACCAGGCAGCGCATTCACGCTGCCCAGGATCTGCTGATCAACAGCAATTACAAGGTCTATGAAGTCTGCGAAAAAGTCGGCTATCGCGACATCACATACTTCTCAGCCACATTTAAGAAGGTGACGGGATTAAGCCCGACAGAGTTCCAGAACCGGATGTGAGTGAGAATTTAACCTATAAAAGGCTCTCCGCTGAGGACGGCGTTCCCCTTTTTCCCGAATACTCTGTCTTTCTGATAGACAATGTTGCTCTCTCCGCCGTACTCCGGCATGAAGTTCTCGCCCCTTTTGGCTGCAACATAGACTTTCTTCTTGCTGATCATATCCACAGTCTCGATCTGATCGTCCTCGCCAGCCATGATCCTGTCGCAGAGCATCAGCGCATCATCTATGATCTTGGGCGTCTGCGGATCGGGATTGTGTCCGCCGTACATTAAATCAAAATCTCCCTGGAACTCTTTCAGGTGCAGAACACTTTCTCTGTATTCCTCGATCGTTGTAGAGCCGATCATGCCGAACAGTGTGTTGGGATTGATCGCGTCAGCCGAGTAGAGAATTCTGTCCTCCCTGTCCAGGAGCACGATGCTGCCTCTCGTGTGTCCGGGGACAGCAATCACCTCAAGCCTGCGTCCTCCGAGATCAAAGACGTCTCCGTCATAACAGGGATAGGTCTTGATGGCATGGGCAGGAACCACATCCGCCATTGTTCCTGTTGTCAGTTTTTCCACTTCGCTCCAGCTGTTATTATCATAGCCGAGTCTTCCCTCTGCCCCGGAAGCAAACTCCGTATACAGAAGGCCGATATCATCGGGATGCATAAAACACGCACCGTATTCAAACGCAGCACCGCAATGATCCGGATGTGCATGGGAAAGGACCATGAAAACAGGAAGTTCTGTCAGTTCTCTGACAAACGCTTTCAGCGAACCTACGCCTGAGCACCCGTCAAAGAGGCAGGCACGCTCTTTCCCTTCGATCAGGAAAGCCTTCTCTCCTCCCATTCCGCTAATTCTGGTGACATGATCATTGATCTTATCGGCTGCGAAAAACTTATTTCTGATGTTCATCCTCTTCCAGTCTCCTTTTTCCAGTTCCTATATTGTTGGGACAGGGGACGGTTCTCTGTCTCTTCCTCTTCTATCCTCTAGTTTTTATTATTCTAATGAGAGACAGAGAACCGTCCCCTGTCACCCTCCTACTCCAGCCTCCACTATTATATCTTATCCTCAGTGATCTTATCTCTGTTTTTACCAAAGAAGATTCTGCCTGCCTCAAGGTTTATTCTATACTGACATGCCTTTGAATATATTTTGTTTTCATGAACGCATTTTCCTGCATCAGAGCACTCAATGAAACGGCTGCAGCAAGCAAATTTGCCTGCTTTTGGTTTATAATGTGCCAGCGCGTAATTACAGTTATCCCTTATAAAACCGGCTAAATAAATCGAATCAGCTTCGATAGAAATATACGTGAATAAAGAGGATGCTGCTCTTTTTATTTTTGCATCCGATGGAATACTGATGTCTGAAGCTTGTACTGAAGATATTGCGATTTCCAGAAAGCCTGCCTTTTCTTTTATTTTCATAACTACTGCATTTTTGACAGGAGTCTGGTTGTCATTTTTGGCAGGATAGTCAGGTTCAAATATACAAACAGAGTATGAAATAGTCTTATTGCCGGATCTATCAGTATTTGCCTTGAGAAATAATCCCTTCTTCGGAAGTTCTAATTCTCTGCTTATGCCGTTCAGTATTTCCTCTATTCTTGAAATCCACGCCATGTCTATATATCTCTGAAAACCTCTTTTTCACTAACGATCTGTATGTCTATGCCCTGCTCCTTTAACTCCAGCGCCTTTTTTGTTTTTTCCCCATAGCCCTCAAATGCCCAGGCAGCACTTCCCAGTCCACCAACAATGAGCAAGTCTGTCTTTTTAGTCACACCTTTAACTACTATTGCGCCTGCATCTGCCAGCCGCTTTGATATTTCTTCACGTGTTCCGGACGAACAAGTTCCGGTTATGCAGCAGTATTTTCCTTTCAGATCAATTTCCCGCTCTTCTTTCCTGTCAGCTATGACCGTTCGCTCATTTCTTTTCCATATATTCTCATCAATTTTAGCTTTCTTTGGCTGTCCTTTATTAACTCCGGGAGTAATGCATTTCCTTCTTTCATGACAGGCGGGTTTGGAATCCTTGAAGCTTTTTGTTTTCAAATCGTCCTGTGCCCATCCAAACTTTTTATCGATGATTTCATAAATTTCTCGGGCGGCTCGAGCATCGCAAAGAGAATTATGATGCTCAGGCAGATCGATTCCGAGATATTCACTGACATAATCCAGCGTATATTTTGGCAGACTGTAGCACTTCTTTGCCATATAATAAGTGTCTGCATATACTATTTCGTCTGTTTCATCCGCCAGGTCATAAGCGGCGAGCGTTTTGTTCAAAACACTCAGGTCAAAAGCAAGATTATGTCCCACGACGAGGCAGGAGTTAAAATACTGCTTTATATTTGCCCATACTTCCGGAAATGCAGGAGATTTCTCCACCATTTCCGGAGTTATATGGTGGATCTGTATATTACGTTCATGAAACTCTGCCTCGGGATTGATCAGATAATTATTCTCCAAAATCACCTGACTGTTTCTAATCACGATAATTCCTAATGAACAGATGCTGTTATTATTTTGATTAGGGGTTTCTACATCAAAGAACAGAGTATTATTTGCTGCCATAGTATTCCTTTCTGACTAAAGCTATAGATGTGGATATGGGAGACAGGGGACGGTTCTCTGTCTCCTTCATGGATAAAAATGTGGAGAACGGGGATGGTTTTCCGTTTTTTACCGGAGAGCTCAGAAGAGAAAGAAGCAGGTCGAAGGAGACAGAGAACCGTCCCCTGTCTCTCCCTTGTCTTCCTCTTAATTCCTACTTTTAGAGGCACGTTCAATAATCTTCCTGGGCACACCAGCCAGTCTGCTGATTTGCCGGATCGATAATCCTTTGGATAACAATCGTTGTATGGAAGCTTCTAATTCTTCTCTATTTACCTTACCTCCGGCTAAAGGTGTAAGTGTTCCAAATTCCTTAATGATCAATTCCTTGGCAGCTGAATCTGTCCACCTTCGTACATGAGCATCCGTTATATCCATACAGACAGCTTCATTATCAACCTTTAAAAAGTCTCTGAAGGCTTTTCTGTCTATTAACTGAAAAACAAATTCTGTATCAGTAAATCCATGTCCGGGCAAAAGATAATCCCAGGCACTGCTGAATGGGTATTCCTCCGGAAGATTACAGAAGCCAGCCTTAACCGGATTTTGCAAGATATATCTCAGAACAGTTAAAAAGTACCTTTCATCGTTCACAGGTTCACTTTTGTATCGATCCTGGAACAAATGCCCGACTCTTTCGTACTTAGTGTTGTACCAATATACATATGCGCTTCCAATACGCCTGAAGATAGTCTCTAATGGCTCCCCATCTGCCCGAAGCAGAAGATGAACATGGTTTCCCATCAGACAATATGCATACAACTGGTATTGAGAGATTTCTTTATAGGACTCCAGCAGATGGATAAAATGATAATTGTCCTCATCATCAAAAAAGATTTGCTGCCGGTTCACTCCACGCAGCATGATGTGATAAACATCAGTGGAACTCTTAACTCTTGCTGTGCGAGACATGTATGATTCCTTATCAGATAAGATGAATGATATGATTTGAATATGAAACAGACGATAACGAACAGCACAAAACAATGCTGTATAAGTACACTACCACTTAAAAACAGAAAAAGTCAAGAAGGCATTTTTCAAGGAGGTGGGAAGAGACAGGGGACGGTTCTCTGTCCCTTATACATATTCTGCTGACAAATAAGCCAAAGAAGACAGACAATCTGCCCGGGAGTTTCGTGCCACAGCGGCAGCGATCCCAGGCAGAGTATATGCCTTCTTTTCCAGCAAAAGCAAAGGAGACAGAGAACCGTCCCCTGTCCCCCCTGTCCCCCTTTATAGTCATATCACTTTCTTTTCTTTCCACTTGCCGCTCTTCAGCCGCCAGACATCAAGTGCCGCCTTGATGCACCAGTCGAGTCCCATCGCAAGCGCGATGCCGATCACTCCCATTCCCAGCCATTTGGCGAGTATAAAAGAAAGAATCGTTCTGCACACTACTGTTGAAAAAATAGAAGCCCACATTGTAAATTTGACGTCTCCAGCGGCGCGCAGCCCGGAAGAAAGCGGGCCGGAAAAAGGTTGAATGAACGCAGAAAAAATGTTGTGGATCGCGACGATGATCAGGATCAGTCTCTTCGTATCCTGGCCAAGGCTGTACAGCGGCAGCAGGAGAGGTGTCATAGCCATGACTGCCGCATTCCAGATGATCGCCAGCAGCAGGGATAGTCTTGTCAGTTTGTGGATGTACCACTCCGCCGCTTCTATGTCTCCGGCCCCTACGCACTGTCCTATTACTGTAATAAATACAGAGCCCATGGAAACACCCATGCATGCTGCCAGCGACCAGAATGTCTGACCGGTCGAGTTAGCGGCGATCTGCGATGTCCCGAATGTCGCCACTAGCATCCCCAGCACGACTTTCGCCGCCTGGAACAGCGTATTTTCGATGGAATTGGGGATAGCGACGCCCAGGATCAACCGGTCCATTTTAAGATCCAGCTGCCGCATCAAGTTCCATTCCAGGTTAACTTCTCCATCCCGCCGGAAGCACATGGCTGTCATTACCACAGCGGCCACATACCACGAGATCGTCGTCGGCCAGGCAACTCCGGCAGCGCCTGCATGCAGGACAAAAATACCTATCGCGTTTCCTATAACATTAATGACATTCGCAATAAGGGAGACCCTCATAGTAACGCTTGTTCGTCCCATCGAGCGATAGATGGCGGCACCGGCATTGTATAAGGCGTTGGCAGGAAAGGACAATGCAACGATCCACATGTAGGTCTTACATGCCTCCATAGTGGCCTGCTCCGTACTCGGATACATCGCCTGCAAGAGCGCGCTGCCGAAAAAGAGCATGAGCACCATGCAAACGACAGATAACAGAGCAGCCAGAGTATAGATCTGTGAAGCCGCAAGATTCGCATTTTTTCTGTTGCGGCTCCCGATATACTGGGAAACGACTACCGATCCGCCAGCAGCAATTGCTGTGAACAAATAGATAAAAATAGTGTAGATCATCGTATCAAGACCCACACCTGCCACGACTGCCTCTCCCGCATAGCTCACCATCATCGTATCTGCCAGCCCGACGATCATTTGCAGCAGCTGCTCGATAATAAGAGGCACGATCATGGCCTTTAAGCGCTCATCAGAGAATAACTGCCTGTCCCGGGAAAGAATCGGTTTAGGATCGATCAATGTCTGTATTTGCATTCTGCAATTCCTTTCAATTGACAATATATAGCCCCTGGGAAGGTGGGGACAGGGGACGGTTCTTTGTCCCCTGCTATCTATTGCTGTCCATGCTGTCTCTTTTCTGTCTCTTTTCTGTCTCCTGCTTATGAAGCCTTTCGCACTATTAAACGTAAGGGGACATAGAACCGTCCCCTGTCTCCCCCCTCAACTTATTTTTTCGTAACATCATCCCCAAAGACCGTCAGCCAGTCGTTTTTCATAGAGATCGGAGTCCAGCCGTATTTCTCGCAGATATCGTAAGTTTTCTTGCCTTTTTCAGGGCTTCCGTTCTCCCTGACCTCATCGTCGCAGCAGACTAAAAATGCCGCTGTCCTGTATCTTTCATTGCTCATCACATAGTTGATCATGCTGATGTCGCCAGCGCTGTTCCCGAAAGCCAGTACCGGACACTGCCCGATCTGCTGGGCGATCATGGAGACTTTCGTCATTTTCAGGTTTTTCGCCGCGATCTTGCCGCTTAGGACCAGCTCGTCTTCTTCACTGAAAACATAGTCCGCTCCGGCGGTATCTCCCTGATTCTTCGCACTGATCAGTTCCTCTGTCCCAAGGACATATCTCGCAGCCAGGATCAGGCCGCCCTGGACGATCGTGCGCACAACGAGCCGGTCGCTTCCGCTGCAGATATAGACTGTAAATCCCTTGTCCCTTAAGAATTCTATAACCTGAACCATAGGCTGGTAGAAGGCCTCGCCGATCGTCATTCCGTTAAAGCTGGGGGAAGGGCTCTCGGCAAAGTCCCTGACATAACGGGTAAAATCATCGACATCCATGCCGGCAAAGGCATGGGCTATGCCGTTGCCTATCTCGACTTCGAATCCCTCCGGAACGATGCCTGTCTCTATCACAGACTGGACACCTGCTGCCAGATTTTTCTCATGATCCGATGCCTTATCTTTATATTCAGGATCTTCCAGAATCCGATATTTGTACATCATAAAGTCGAACCATGTCGGATCCGACTCGCAGAAAACAGTACCGTCGAGATCAAATACGGCGATCCGGTCTACTGCCGGGATATAATCCTGACTGTTTTTATCCGTCACAGCATCGACATAATCAGTCAGCACTTTTTTTGAAGGAGCGTCTTTCACCCAGAGCGAGAGCTGACCAGCCTTTTCATTGGCCTTTCTTTTCTTGCGCGCGGCCTCTCTTCTCAAATAGCGGAACCCCAGATCAAACATCAGATCATCTGCATTGATACTCTCATCGATCGGCTCATCCAGGATCTCGCTGATCTTATTTCTTAATACCTCGTCAAATTCCCAGTTTCTTTCCATTTATAACCTCTTATGCCTGTGCCAGATGCTGTCTGTTTCTCGCCTGCTGAACGCATTCTCCCATCAGGATCTTCCCATCCGATCCCGTTCCATATAATACAGTATAATATTCTCTCAGATCCTGATCGTAAGCACATTCATGCCGAGCAGGTTCTGGTAACTTACTTCTTTCGCGATGCTGTAGACAAGGCGGATACCTACATTTTTGCTGCTGTCATCGGGATCATTGATCACGGCGCGCTCGTATGGATTGAAAGCTCTGCAGTTGTCCCGAATGCGCAGGATGACCTCATCTGACCTGTGTACGACTCGAATATCAGCCGAATGAGGTTTGTTGTCTTTTGTAAATCCGTGAGCCACCACATTTCCAGCCATCTCTTCCATACAAAGGCCTGCATAATATGCCCTGCGCCTGTCGATTCCCCGGCTGTTACAGAAATCTATTACCTGACGGGAGACATCCACGACCTGTTCCAGATTCCTGACTGAAATGTCGATCCTCTCGCTTTCCTTTGCCCCGAAACTTTCCGGAATCGCCATCAGGTCTTCTAAATTTTTAGGAGCATGCCTCAGGCTTGACTGCGCAGCGGCAAAGATCACCGCGAAGCAGGCAAAACCATTGAGGATGTTCGAGATATACAGACCATTCATCCCAAACGCCGGGATCAGCAGGAAACTAAAGAAGACCACGCCAAGCATCCCGTCAACGATCGGCAGAACTACGGCAAGCTTTTTGCGCTGGATAGTCTGCGCATATGCCGCGAAAGCAAGGCTCAAAACTGCCAGCGGCATGCACAGCGGCAGCAGCCTGAACCCCATGACTGTCATATGATAGACAGGAT
>JAFTFD010000191.1 GCA_017449745.1 Lachnospiraceae bacterium | reverse complement strand
CGCACCGAGAGAAAGCCCGCCGATGAGCAGAATCGAACTGCTGTATTCTTTGTCGATGAAAGAGATGATCCGATCCGCGTTTTTCTCTATGCTTACAAAATCAGCATCACTGTCCGCGTGTCCATCGAGGATGGGCAGCACGACATGATAGCGGTCACTGAGCAACTCCGCTTCCGCTCTGTAGTTCCACCACGAGAGTCCGCCGCCGTGGAGCAGTATGATGATGTCGCTGTTTTGCTTTCCGTATTCGATTACATTCATGCCTGCTTCACCCCTGTCAACACTATTTCGCTGTTGCCGCCTTGATCGCGCCAAGACAGTGGATTCTCACAACACGGTTATCGTCGGTTTCCGATATCTGCCTCAACTGCTCTACATATGGTCTGACGAACTCCAGCCTGCGTTTGCCGAGAACCCGGAGGATCTCCGGCGCTTCCATTCTGACCTTATCATCCGCATCGTGCAGCAACTTCTCAAATACCGACATATGCTCCTCATAAATGTCGGGCGTGTTCATGGCGATGTTTTCCGATGCCCAAATAAACGCCAGCCGGACTTTTGGCTCATCATCAGAGGCGAAACGAAACAGGCCCTTCCAGTACGGTTCAATTGTGGGATAGCTGCCCCGCCCGATCCTGCCGAGAGCGTTCACCGTCCGCTCCCGCAGAAGCGGCTCCGGGCTGTCAAGGAAGGAAGCAATGCCCGGAACCGCGTCCTGCACGGTCTGAGGGTAGATGAGCCCCATCTCGCCAAGCAACCAGAGGGCTTTAGCCTGTATCTTTACGGATTCATGGGCAAGGAGGGAGGAAACATAAGGAATACTCTCTTTCCATCTGTCTTTCTCTTTCGTCAGGACTCCAAGTTCTTTATAAAGTTCTGCTTCGGTCATATCACTGGCCTCTCAAAACTGGAATTTATCTGTCAACATCATCAATGAATTTTCTTAATTCGGAACTGATCTGGTCCGGTGCTTCAACATGAACATAGTGTCCGCAATCTAACTGAACTATTTTACCATTTGAAAGACCGTCAATATAGTTTTCGTGAATCTTCTTCCATTTCTCTAATCCATTTGCTCCAATATAACTATATGTCTTCAATTGAATATAGTTCAAAATCAATAATAATCCTACAGTTGTCTGGAAATTAGGTAGCCACAGGATTCCAGGTATCGATCATGAAGCTATTTTAAAAATATATCTATTTTAGATGGCTATATCCCTTGGAATTTAGGTTGTAGAAGTCCTTCACTGAATTCAGAAAAATAAAAAAAGACATGCAATATTAATCTTCACAAGTGCTTAAAAGGAGTTTCAATTTCACAAGGTATACCAAATGGGTGTAACAGCACCGTTTTCCCCTCAAGTCGAAACAGATAGATCCGGGTTCCCAGCGGATCTTCCAGGCAGCAAATACAGCGCTCCTCCAGTGTTTCATGGAAGGAGCGCAGGTAATCGCCGGTGAACATCGGCTGAAGAACGCTGTTATAGCAGTATTTTTTTTCAAAGTCATCCAGCTGCTCCTGCTTATTATCGTCCAGAATGAGAACGTTCATATGCAGAAGATTTTTCAGCAGCTCCGACAGAAGAGGAAAATTTGCATTCCCGGGCATAATCGTTTTTTCCATCCATTCTCCTGGTCTATGCAATCGGCAGGATAATGCGGGATGCGGTCCGGCCTCCGCAGTATACTGTCTGTTCCGCCGTCTGAAACTGCGTCGTCTGCGACCATAACTGCACAGTATTCGGATGCAGGTGGAAGGCTGGGAAATTGGACGAAGCTATATCGACACGGATCCGGCTTCCTTTTCGGAACATCCAGCAGCAATCGCAAAGCGATATCGTGAGGCAGCGGATCTCCCCTGGAGTGTACTCGCTGCAGATATCCTCATCCATCCAGCGGATATCGGTGATATCATCCCGCACATTCATCGCAGCACCGTTTTCGCCGACTTCCATGATCTTTACCGTAAAAGCTGTCGCAGGCGCTGTGGAAGAGACATACAGCTGTGCCTGAATCGCACCGGCCAGAGGCAGATCCTCTTCCAGCGGTGCTGAAACGAAGGAAAGAACATCCTCCCTTGCGCCGACAGCCTCCTGTTCCACGGAGCACTCAGACATCGGATTCTGCGGATCGCGGTTATTCGTGATCACCTGTCCTCCTCTCGTCTCCAAGGGATCCGAAGGATCATAGTGATAGCAGAGTTTTGCCTGCGTCTTATCAGTGTTGGCAGTCAGCGCATGCTCCGCACCTGTTCCAGGACTAAAGTACATCTCCATTTGGCGCGCAGGGCGGAAATCATCCTTCCACTCTGTCCATTTTCCGTCTCCGATGCTGTAGGCATCGATAACACCAAGGGTCTGCGGATAGGCTGCCCCTTTGAGCATATAGTCGAACCACTCCAGTGCAGCTCTTACGCCGAAAAGTCCTGCCTTGTCGCAATCCGGTCCCGGGAACATACCGTTATGGCTCCTGGGAGAGATTATAAAGCGGCTCTTATCACGGATGTCCTGCGGCATTGATCTCCAGGAACGGATCTGTGATCTTAAGAAGATATCGAACCAGCCGCCCTCCAGAAAAACAGGACGCACCAGACGGGATGCCTTCTTAGAATATTCCGCAAAAAAGCCCTCGCTCCAGAGAGGGTCATCTCTTGTGGTGTCGGATACCCACGGATCATACCATCCGCAGTGTTCTCCGATCAGCGCTTCTCCCAACTGACTGGCAGGCCTTGTTTTCATAGCCGCTTCCAGGATCTTAAAATTATCTTCCGGCGTCAGCATTCTGAGGCGGTTTTCCCCCATCATCTGCCCTGCCCAGCAGCCCCAGAGCTCCGGGCGGAACATTCCTCTTCGGTAGAAAAGACTGTAGGGATCGCTGCTGCCCATCACGCCGATGTAATGCGTTTTCAGCGCTGGAAGCTCATAGTCTGCCAGGCACCATTGCGTCATTCCCAGATAGGACTCTCCGAATGTCCCGATATTTCCGTCACAGAACTCCTGCTGCGCCACCCAGTCCGCGACCGCTCTTCCGTCCTCGATCTCGTGCACCATTGGATACCAGTCCCCTTCGGATCCGCCGGCTCCGCGCACAAAAGTGACAATCACTGCATATCCATGTTTTGCAAAGGCTGGTCCTGTCAGCATGCTGTGCAGAAAATTTACCATCACATAGGGATTTCGTATAAGAATGACCGGCCAGGGCCCTTCCCCGACAGGGTGAATGTATGTGGCATTCAGCTTAACCCCGTCAGGCAGCGGAATCGTGATCGCATCTGACTGTATCTGCGGCGTTGTTTCCGGAGGCAGCTGCATGGCAAGCATTCCCCCGATATCTCCCATTCCCTGCGCCAGTGGACTGGCGGACTTTCCTTCTGTCATAGCTGACCTCCTCTTTTCTGATTCTTAACTGTTCCTGTTCGATAAACATGAGCAGTAAGTGCTCCGGTCCCTTTGCAGATACCCGGATTCGCATCTTATTTGGCATGACGCTCAAAAAATGCGATGGTGTTTTTCATAATCTCGTAACTCTCAGGTGTCCCGCGGCCGGTAGTTGCGAATGCGTGGAAGCAGTGAGGGTAAGAATAGTGCTCCGCCTCGATCCCGCCGTATATGCGAGGGAGAAATTCGACATCCGGCTCTGTTGCCATACGTTCCTGTGCGGATTGTACGATGTTTCTGAGATTGATGGGATCCAGTTCTCCGTCGAACCTGGGAGCAAATCCTTTTGCCATCATTAACCTCATTGCGCCTTTTAGCTGTTCCATCTCTTTACTGGGCATTGTGTTTCCTCCTGTTACATTCATACTCTCTGACATGCTTTTCCATAAGCCTGGTCGGACAGCTCTCCTTTGCGCCTCATATGGTCTGCTTCTATCGTCTTCTTAAATGTTTTGTTTTCTCTATAATTGCATTGTATCCGGCATTTCTTTCTATGGGTAGAATATATTTGCCTCTTATAGTAAATATTTGTCTTCTTTGTGTGGCTGCCGCTGCGGTTTGAGGGCGAGCGCTGCTACATTGACTGGCAGGATGAGTGGCGGATTGAGGATTACGAGTAAAGCAGATGAGGCCGGGAATGTTGAAAGATCAACCTTCCCGGTTTTTTTGTGCGCAATAATAGTTTACATATGCTCTTCTAAATCATTCTCCAGAGTACGGATGATCCTGGCTGGCACACCTCCCACAAGACTGTTGTCCGGGACATCTTTTGTGACGACGGCACCGGCAGCTACAACCACGTTATTTCCAATCGTGATGCCTGGTAAGATCGTGACATTTCCGCCTATCCAAACATCATTGCCGATATGCACCGGCTTGACAATGCCCAGATGTCTGCGGCGTCCCATTGGCGACATGGGATGATTTACGGTAGAGATGAGTGTTCCCGGGCCGATCATGACGTTATCACCTATATAGACTTTACCCACATCCAGAATGGTCAGATTGTAGTTTCCCGTGAAGTTGACGCCGATATAAATGTTTTTTCCATTGTCACAGTTAAACGTCTTCGCGATCCATCCTCCGTCACCGAATTGGCCGAGGTGTTCTTTTAATACTCGGCGCTGTCCGTCAAAGTCAAGCGGATCAAGCGCGTTGAATTCCTGATTCCAGATGATGGCGTTCTCTTTGATGGCATCTACTTCCTCATCATCGTAGCAATATTCCAGTCCCGCTTCCAGCTTTTCAAGTTCTGTCATGACATTTTCTCCTACATCATTCTACCTTTTGATCTCAACATCATACTATTAGTTTCTGTCAAATTGCAAAGGTTGCTCCGAACACAGAGACGACCTTTCTGCTGTTATGAAGGGGAGAGATCTTTTCCAGGCACCTTTCCAGTTTTCTTCTCCTTGCCGTCGCTTTCTGTGCTCTGACTACATCTTTTTTCCTTGTGTCCTGAACATCTCTGTATCTCATTTTTTACCTCCTGAAAGATGATTCGATGTATTTCGTTTAGGTTCTGATCTGTCTTTAGTTATACAGGATTAAGAAGGACAATAATATTATATATATTGTTTTAATATTAAATATATGTGGTAATTGATGCACAACCATGATAGAGTTGGTATATGCAGCGCTGGAGAACAGAACAGGATAAAAGAGACTGGAAGAGAAGGGCAGGGAAAAGTGGCTGACAGAATAAACAGACCGGATGCAAAGGTCGCGATGATGAAATTCATTAACCGGGAGAATGGTTATCGGCATTCCGAGTACACTGAAGACATGAAACAGTACGAAATGATGAAAGCCGGCGATCCGGGGGCTGTGGAAGAAAGTCATCGTATGATGGCAGAGAACGATGTAAAGCTTGCAGATGATCCTGTGACAAATATGAAGTATCTTTTTATCTGCAACGCGACCCTGATGACGAGGTTTGCCATTGAAGGCGGGCTTGATTCAGAGACTGCTTATAATGCGAGTGACCTGTACATCTATAACACAAAAAAATGCGTGACAGCAGAGGAGGTCCTCTCCCTGCATCGTGAGATGGTGACATACTTCACAAGATGTATGCAGAACCTCAAAAAAGAAAATGTGATCTCCATACATATTTCAAAATGCCTGGATTATATAGACCAGCACCTGCATGAGAAAATCCTGCTCACTGATCTGGCAGGATATACAGGACTGAACCTGAACTATCTCTCCGTGCTTTTTAAAAAAGAAACAGGAATGTCCGTTTCCGGATACATTTTAAACAGACGCCTTCAGGTCGCAGAAAACATGCTGCGATATTCGGAGTATTCCTGCGCTGAGATCAGCAGCTTTCTTGCCTTTCATTCTCAGAGCCATTTCATTCAGGCGTTTCGCAGGAAAAACGGCATTACGCCAAAAAAAGTTCAGGGATCTGGAATACAATCAGCATTTTTCTCAGTAATCTGCTGCAGCACGTGACACAGCTTTTGTATTAACGGGATGTACATCCAATAGTCCGGTAAATACAGTATCGGAAGCAGCATCTGAGACTGTACAGTCCGATGAAACCAAAACCACGGATGATAAGGGGGTTATTACTAAAGAAGAACTGCAACCCGCTGATTCGGAAGTCCTGGATACTATCAGCACAGATCCTCTCGTTGAAGAACAGCAACAGGAGCAGAAAGATTATGAATATATTTCATATTTCCTGGTTTATAGGTCAGAGATATTATAATGATAACCAGAGTGAAGGATGGTAAGTATGAAGCTATATCACTATTCGGTTGATTCCTATCAGGGTGCAAAGCACCTGACGAATGATTATAAGGACAACTATCAGTTTGCAGAACCATATATTCTTGCGCTCAGGGAATCCAGAGAAGTTTTCGATGCAGTATTCTTTGCAACCATGTATATGAGCCGTGAAGTCAAAGCGTTGGGATTTCGAAAGTACGAAAATTATCAGAAAGATGCGGTAGAGGGAATTTTTGAATATGTGAGGGAAACTGAGTTTCCGGAAGATACTTCCCGCTTACGTTG
>JAFTFD010000190.1 GCA_017449745.1 Lachnospiraceae bacterium | reverse complement strand
TGGGGCGATCTATGGAATGTTCAGCAGGCTTGCCGTGATCGGCGTCAAGGTCGATGCCGGTAAGTGCAACGGCTGCTCCGCCTGCGTCATGAACTGTAAGATGGACGTCAAAGCGGTCGGTGACCACGAGTGTATTCACTGCGCCAAATGTATCGCCCACTGCGGTCAGGGAGCTCTCTCTATGAAGGCAGGAAATATAACGCTCATAGAGCCCCGCAGGAAGGGTACTGAGAGCAGTGCGGATACGGCGAAGATCCGGAAAATGGAAAAGATCTGCTGGGGCGCCTCCGTGATCCTGCTGGCATTCCTTCTGATCTGGGTCAATTTCCTTGATCCTTCCCTCAAATCAAAGGCAGCTGCAGCCGGAACAGCAGCAGCGGCTGCGCCGGTTTCGGAAACGACGGCTGCAGCGGATGATGCAGAAGCTTTGAAAGCGGCAGACGCAGAGACGTCAGCGCAGACAGATAGTGATTCGGGAGCAGCAAAGACAGAAACAGAAAGCGCCGGAGCAGAAGGTGCTGTAACAGAGAGTGCCGGAGCGGAAGGCGCGGAAGCCGCCGCCGCTGTAATTGAAGATGCGGAAGCCGCCGCCACTGCAACAGAAGGAGCGGATACAGCCGGCGCGGAAGCGGCTGAAGTGGCGGAAACAGAAAAAACAGAAGAGACCGTGAAAGAAGCGGATTTCGCATCAGATGCCCCGATCGGATATGAGCCCGGTATGAGACTCGCTGATTTTGAAATCGAGTGCATGGACGGCAGCACATTTGCGCTCTCAGAGACCAGAGGCAAAGTGGTCTTCATCAATCTCTGGGCGACCTATTGCGGACCGTGCGTTAAGGAGCTGCCCCACTTTGTCGAGCTGTACCATGAACACGAAGGCGATATTGCGATGCTCGCTGTCCACGCCAATCTGACAACAGAAGATATAGGAGAATATCTTGGCAGCAAGGACTGGGATATTCCTTTTGCGGTGGATGATGAGCAGGAGACGCTGTTCGGCATTGTAAACGGTTCCCTCGCGCTTCCGCAGACGATCGTGCTGAACAGGAAGGGAGAAGTGATCTACAACAAAGTCGGCTCTGTGACGCCGGAAGCGCTGGCACAGCTTTATGAAGAAGCGTCTGCGCAATGACGCTTTTAGCGCAAGGCATCGTCAGAGTATGTTTAGAAAATACCGGTACAAACCATACGCAAGGCAAAATGGATAGAATTACCGGTGGAAACCATAGGCAAGGCAAAACGGAGGAGTTACGAATATGATCTATAATGAATTCAACGGCGACAAACTCTCAAGACTCGGTTTTGGCTGCATGCGTTTTATGACAGAGTCCGGGAGCGGAAATGTCGACCAGGAGACGGTTGACAGGATGTTTGATCTCGCTATAGAGAAGGGCGTCAATTATTTTGACACTGCCTATGTCTATCTTGGGGGCCAGTCGGAGACGTCCATGGCGAAGGCTCTGGCAAGGTATCCGCGCGAGAGCTATTTCCTGGCGGACAAATTTCCCGGGCATTCCCTGCCGGGTCCGGTGGACAACAGAGCTCTGTTTGAGCTTTCCCTGAAAAGATGCGGGACAGATTATTTTGACTACTACCTTCTCCACAATGTTATGGAGTGGTCGCTGAAGATCTATGAAGATCCCGCCTACCACATCATTCCAGACATTCTGAAGCTTAAGGAAGAAGGAAAGATCAGGCATCTGGGCTTTTCCTGCCATGGAGGTCCGGAAATGCTGGAGGCCTTCCTGGATAAATACGAGGGGATGTTCGAATTCGTGCAGATCCAGTGCAACTACCTGGACTGGACGCTGCAGGATGCTAAGAAAAAATACGATATCATCACAAAACGCGGTCTCGGCGTCTGGATCATGGAACCTGTCAGAGGCGGCAAGCTCGCCAATCTCTCAGAGAGCAACACCGCAAAGCTCAAGGCTCTGGATCCGGAGGCGAGCGCAGCCTCCTATGCCTTCCGTTTCCTGCAGGGCCTCCCGAATGTCAAGGTCATCCTCTCCGGCATGAACGAAATGTTCCAGGTGGAAGATAATTTGAAGACTTTTGAGGAGTACAGGCCCCTCAGCGTGAAAGAAGAGGATACCCTGTTCGAGATCGCGGAGAGCATGAAGGGCGGCGTTCCCTGTACGGGCTGCCGGTACTGCTGCGAAGGATGTCCCATCGGACTGAACATTCCTTACCTGATGGACTGCTACAATACCTTCAAGGTCGACTTCTCCCTGAATTCTTCCATGAGGATCGACGGACTGGAAGAGGATAAGAGACCAGCCGCATGTATCGGCTGCGGCCAGTGCTCTCATGTATGCCCGCAGGGCATTGATGTGCCGACGGTAATGTCGGAGCTCGCGGAGATCTACGCAAATGGTCCCAAGTGGGCGGACGCGTCCAAGGGGAGACAGGAGACCATCAAAAAAGATCTTCACATGTAAAAGTCAGACAGAGGGAGACAGGGGACGGTTCTCTGTCTCCTTCGAGTAGAAAGGGACAGAGAACCGTCCCCTGTCTCATAAAGGTCATAACCGGTATGTACCGGCTTCTACGAGCTGCGGCTTCCTTCCGGGGAGCCGCAGCTCAGCTGTACAGCCGGAAGGGATCGTGATCGTATAGAAGATCCGGTCTCCGCTCTTTTCCCAGCTGCTTTCTACCTTTCCGTATATACTCTGGTATCCCGCTTTGGCGTATGTGAAGTTTCCGCCAGGGAGAGGAGCAATAACGAAATGGTTTTCTCCGCTGACGCGGATCCCGCACATCGTATCAAAGAGCCATTCTACAACAGCGCCCTTGGAGTAGTGATTGAGACTCGCGGCGTCTTTTTCAGCTTCCGTACCTTCCCAGTTCTCCCAGACCGTCGTGGCACCTTTCTTAGGCATGAAAAGCCATCCCGGCATTTCTTCGTTTTCAAGCAGCCGGTAAGCGGCAGCAGGATCGATCTCAGCGAGGACATAGAGGATCAGGGGGGTAGAGAGAAAGCCTGTTCCCAGCCGCCAGCCATAATTCTCAAGTGCCAGGACCAGGCGTTTCTGCGCTGCGTCTTTCTGCTGAGGCTCCAACAGATCCAGATAAAGGGGGCGCACCAGCTGGGCCTGTCTGTCGGTATCCAGAGAAAATTCGGGCAGTTCCATCAGGGACTGGTAGGCTTTCCTGCACCCTTCCCAATATTCCGTAAATTCAGCTTCCTCTGTCCCGAAGCCCAGCTCATGGGAGACTTCTGCCATCAGCTTCATCATCCAGGCTGTATAGGCTGTGCTGACTTCCGGATGAGGGGCAACCATATCTGTCCAGCTGTAAGGATGCACTTCAGCCGGTTCCGACCATTCACCATAGCTTTGCCCTTTGTTGACGAGGAAACGGGCTGCATCTTTCGGCAGCTTTATATGCCGTGCAAAGATTCCTCCCCATTTACCGCAGCGGCTTTCCAGAAACCGCGCATATTTTTTCATTCCTTCATAATAATCCGACAGGATCTCTCTGTCTCCATAACGCTTCCAGAAACGGTACGGGAACAGGATCCCGACATCGGACCAGCCTGCGCTGCCGTTCAGCGGATACATATAGGAGTTAACGCCTCCCGCAGGGGCGATCTGGGGAAGCTTTCCGTCTTTTTCCTGCAGGTCAAAGACATCGCGAAGGTATTTTTCCGAGAAAGCGGCGAAATCAAACAGATAGGAAGCTGTACCGAAGAACAGCTGCGCATCGCCTGTCCAGCCGTGGCGTTCTCTGGTGGGGCAGTCGGTAGGAATATCCAGGAAATTTCCTCTTGCCGACCATTCGGTAGCCCGGACAAAATCATTGAGCAGAGGGTTCGAACTCTCAAAAGCCCCTGTCCGCTCCAGCTCGGAGCCCACAAAAATAGCCGTAAAGTCTTCTGGCTTCCAGGAAACGTCGGTCTCTACCAGGACATATTGAAAACCGAAAACAGCAAAAGTAGTCTTATAATGGTTTTCCCCGTCTCTGCAATAATACTCGATCTGCTGAAGCGGAGTGCGTGTTCCCTTTTTATCTACACATTGAATATTCTGCTGAGTGAATTCTCCTTCTTTGTCCAGCATCTCGCCAAAGCGCAGAAATATCTTCTGGCCGTGGGAAGCGGTCAGGCTGAACTCTATATAACCGGCAATATTCTGTCTGAAATCCAGAACCTTTTTTCCGGAGGGGGTCGTGATCAGGGCGGGAGTGAGGCGTTCCTGTTCCGTCACGGGAACATTATTGGAAGCACAGGGCACAACGTGACACTGGGCAGTTCTGGCAGAGCCGCTGTAGGAAGGAATGCGGGCAGCCTCAACGATCTCTCCGTCCTTGTTGTCGGCAAAACGGATCGGCCCGTCATTGCTCCACTGCCAGTCGCTGCCGCTGAGGACCTGTTCTGTACGGCCGTCCGGGTACTCGATCTCAAGCTGGATGAGAAGCTTTGTCTGTGTGCCATACTGATTCTTTAATCCCCAGGCGCCGCAGCTGCCCCGGTACCAGCCGTCTGCCAGCTGAACAGTGATCTCATTTTCCCCCGGTGTCAGGAGATCTGACACATCTGCGGTCTGGTACTGGATCCGCTTTCGGTAATCCGTATGCCCGGGCGCGAGACAGAAACAGCCTGTCTTTTTCCCTCCGATTCTTGCCTCATAGAGCCCGCAGGCAGTGGAATAGAGCCGGGCTCTTTTGACGGGTCCGGAGACAGAAAATGTCTTGCGGAAACAGTCGACGGGATAACGGAGTTTTTTATTGACATCATAGTTTCCTGTGATCCATTCTGCTTTCCAGTCCTCCGCATTCAGAAGCCCCATCTCAAAAAAGGCAGGGTCGCTCCAGTCCCCTTCCTTGTCATTTTCATCCCAGAGCTTTACACACCAGGTGATTCTCTGGCGGCTGTGGAGTTCTTCGGGAAAAACGACATGCATGGAACCGGATGGGACTTTTCCGCTGTCCCAGATGAGCTCGTCCTCCGTTCTGGCGATCACCTGGCAGGCAGTCTGCCGGATGCCTGCCTCGCAATTCCAGAAAAGCCTGGGATGTCGTATGTCGATACCAAGCGGGTTCCTTAAATATTCGGTTCTCAATCTGACTGCTTTCATATTCGCCTCCTTGTATGACGGGTGGACCGCATTTTTAACTGACGCAGGACCTAGGTACACGAGTTATCTGGAAATAATTGTACAGACAGCACGTTGGAAAGTATTGTATGATGGTAACTGAAATTACATAATAGTAATCAGTTGAAACGGCCATAGCTCAGGCGGTAAGAATGCGGCTGTATGAATGTCATCAGGAGAGACAAAGGGAATGGACAGAGAAGGCTTGATCTATATCTGCAGGACCATGGGAGACCTCGCGGGGATCCCTGTCCGGATCTTAAGCGAAGGGGAGTGCATCTATTTTCACAGCACGACAGGCCTGAAAACAGATCCTGCGGCGGCCTGGAAGAAGGAACTGGATGCGGTCACGGATAACGTCGGGTATCTGATCACAGAGGATCTGCATAATTTTGGCGTGATCAACGCGAAAGGATACCGGATCATCGTGGGACCGAGCCGCCAGATCGGCAGCACGGACAGGGAACTGAGGGAAATTGCCTTCCGGACAGGTGTTCCGGTCAATGAGATATCCGGGTTTCTGTCCGGGATGAAGGCGATCGTCAGGATGCCGCTTGAGAGCATGCTGCAGATGCTCTGCGCGGTAAACTTCGCCATAAGCGGGGAAAAGACAGAACTGGAACAGATCCAGATCACAGGACATGAGCAGGCGGATCTTTTGAAAAAAGAAGAGATCTATAATGCAAGAAAAGCAGCCGACCGGGAGAAAAACCAGGAAATGGAAGAGGATGATGCCCTTATTTCTCCTGCTGTCCATAATACGCTTGCCCTGGAGGAGACGGTCATGGACATGATCCGCAGAGGAGATACGGAGGGTCTTGAAAAGTGGCTTAAGAGTGCGCCTTCGGTCCGGGGAGGCGTTCTGGCAGCGGAGCAGCTCCGGCAGAAAAAGAACCTGTTCATTGTCACGGCCACCCTGGCATCCAGAGCGGCGATCAGGGGAGGACTGGACCCGGGCACGGCGCTTGCCCTCAGCGACAGGTATATCCAGAACTGCGAGATCATGACCAGCCCGAACCAGATCACCAATCTCAGCTATCATATGGTGCTCGAATATACCAGGCGTGTCGCCGGGTCCATAAGGCCGGGATCACGTCTTGCCGCGCAGGCAGCCGACTATGTAAGGGATCATCTTACGGAACCGATCAGCGTAGCGAAAATGGCGGAGACCATGTATGTCAGCCGGCCGTACCTTTCCCGCAGGTTCAAGGCGGATACCGGGGAGAGCATCACCGATTATATTCTGCGGAACAAGGCACAGGAAGCGGGGCGGCTCCTGAGCTATACCGACAGGAGCGCGGCAGATATAGGAAACTACCTGGGATTCTCATCCCAGGGACATTTCAGCAGGGTCTTTACGAAATATATGGGGATGACGCCGGGAGAATACAGAAACCGCCACACGCTGTCCGGCCATGAACTCAGATGATTTGCAAATGAATTGCAAATGAATCGTAAGGTGCGATTCAAAATTTGTGTTTTTAGCCTCTATAACATGGTATAATACGGTTGTTCAGGAGCAGAGAAGCAATTCCCTGAAGAATGTTTTCGCGACCGCTTTCCGGCCGGAAGGAATGGAGGTGAGCACATGGGCTTTCTGTCGTTTGTATATTATATTCTTACTGTCGTCGGGCTGTGGAAGGTATATGCGAAGTGCGGCGTGGAAGGCTGGTGGTCACTGATCCCGTTTTTCCGCTATATCAAGCTGGGCGAGATCGCCGGCAGAAGGGAAGAGGGCATGGTATATGCCGTGAGTTCTCTTTTTACGGTGCTTCTGCGCAATGCGTCGCAGGGCGACGGGAGATTCAGCTTTTTGATCGGCGTACTGGCATTTGCGGCAGGCGTGATCACTCTTCTGGCGATGGTTCGCGTATATGACGGGCTGTGCCAGAGATTCCGCCGCGGACAGGGCTGGATCTTCGGATGGATCCTTTTTGGAGGGATCACATCCATTATCTGGGGATTTATGGACGAATATGAGCCGGGTTATTGACCCCCGGCTTTTTTCGTGGACACCGCGGGCACCGTGGATGCGCGGGCTTCCGAAGAGAAAGTGCCGCCGGCAGGCCCCGGGTTTTTAGTATTATAAACAGGAGTACAGGCGAAAAGAGGTTTTTGTGGCAGAAATATCCGGAACAACATTGCGCCATAATACACCAGAAGAGACCGGATCCTGGATCCGGGGAGACCGCATGTTCAACGAGGAGCGAAGCTTCCGGAGAATGAAGCAGTTTGCTGCCGAGGAGGGGCTTGTCCAGACAGACAGGGCCCTGGATTTTATGCGGGAAAAACACGCGGGGCAGTATCGCAAGACGAGCATATACGCGCAGGAAAAGGTACCCTACATCCTGCATCCGCTCATGATGGCCTGCCACGCTCACGCGATGGGGATCCGGGATGATGAGATCCTTTCCGTGATCCTTCTGCACGATGTCTGTGAAGACTGCCATATCGATCCGAAGGACCTGCCGTTCAGCGAGCAGGTACAAAAGAGCGTGGGACTTCTGACCTTTACCGTCGGGGACGGTGAGGACAGGGCGCAGGCACGGGAGAAATATTTTGACAGGATCCGGACGGACGGGATCGCATGCATCGTCAAACTGATCGACAGATGCAACAACGTATCGACCATGGCGCTCGGCTTTGAGAGAGACCGGCTGGTCGATTATATTCATGAGACGGAGAAATACGTATTTCCTCTGTTTTTATGTATCAAGAGAAATTACACCGAGTATTATGATGCTGCGTTTATACTCAAGTATCATCTGCTCAGCGTGATGGAAAGTGTAAAGATTCTACTGAAGGAAGGGGACAGCAATGACACTTGAAGAACTGAAAAAGGAAGAGGCGTACGGCGAACTTGTCAAGGAGATGGAACAGAAGACCATGGTCGCCATGATGGAGAGGATGAAGGGGGAGCAGGCAACCAAGGTCCGCAATTTCAAGACTCTTAACAAAATGGCTCAGAAGGGCGCAGTCCTGTTTACAGGATCCTCCCTGATGGAACAATTCCCGATCACTGAGATGGCCGTCAGCGCGGGCATCACCAAGCCGGTCTACAACCGCGGCATCGGCGGCACGACCACAGACGATTTCCTGCGCGAGATCGATACGGTCCTGCTGGACCTGCAGCCCGCCAAGGTTTTCATCAACATCGGCACGAACGATATGACGGACCGCGTGTACGGAGACAAGTGGAAGGATCATCTGGCAGAGAACTATGAGAAGATCATCAAGACCGCTGTGGAAAAGATCCCCGGCGTCGAGATCTACTGCATGGCTTACTATCCGACAAACCGCCATCTGCCCGGGCAGACCGAGTGGCAGTGGGGCATGCTCAAGGACCGCTCTCCGGAAAATATCGCGGAGTGCAATGACAGAGTCCGCGCGATCGCCGAGAAATACGGCCAGCACTACATCAACGTCAACGACGGCCTCTATGATGAGAACGGCGAGCAGAAGGCGGAATTTGCCATCGACGGCGTGCACATGTATGCCGCTGCCTATGAGATCGTCTTCAACAATGTGAAGAAATATATCTGAAATAATTCATCTGGAAATATATCCAATGCAATCTGCCTGTTGTCGAAAGGCCGCAGGATAGGCACACGAAAGGCCGCAGGATAGGCACACGAAAGGCCGCAGGATAGGCACACGAAAAGCCACAGGATAGGCACACGAAAGCCACAGGAGAGGCACACAAAAGCCACAAGAAAGGCGGCATATGCCGCCTTTCCTTATGTTATATCTGCAGAGCATATCACGCGGAAAAAGAGTAAATTAGTACTTAATACAGCAGTTCAGCCGTTTCGGGGGCGGCTCTTGCATACCGGTGACTGTCTGCGTTCTGTAAACGCGATAAGTTGCCATAATCATTTATTCCAAGGAGGAACAGCATATGCTGCCATTTGCAAGTGATTATATGGAGGGTGCCCACGAGAAGATCCTGGAGCGCCTCGTCGAGACCAACTATGAGCATAATCCGGGATACGGGACGGACGCGCATTCCGGACACGCTAAGGAGCTGATCCTCAGCGCGTGCGGCCTTGACGCAGACGAAGCGGACGTCTTTTTCCTGGTCGGCGGGACGCAGACCAACCAGATCGTCACGGATTCCCTGCTGCGCTCCTATGAGGGAGTGCTGGCGGCCAGGACAGGACATGTTGCGACGCACGAAGCGGGAGCCATTGAGCATGGCGGACACAAGGTTCTTGAGCTGCCGGAGTACGACGGAAAGATCAAGGCGGCGGATATTGCCGGTTACATGGAGACGTTCCTGGGCGATGCCAACCATGAGCATGAGGTATTCCCCGGGATGGTGTACATCTCTCATCCGACGGAATTCGGCACCCTGTATACGGTGAGCGAACTGGAAGAGATCAGCGGGGTCTGCGGCAGATACGGCTTAAAGCTCTATATGGACGGCGCGAGGTTAGGATACGGACTGGCAGCCGGGCAGTATACGGAGGGCCTTCCGGATCTTAAGGACATCGCCAGGCTCACAGATGTCTTTTACATCGGCGGAACCAAGGTCGGTGCCCTCATGGGAGAGGCGGTTGTTTACACCAGGGGTCTGTATCCGGCCCATTTCGTAGCGATCGTCAAACAGCACGGGGGACTCCTGGCCAAGGGATGGCTGACGGGCATCCAGTTTGAGACGCTGTTTACAGACGGCCTGTATATGGAGATCAGCGGAAACGCGATCCGGTACGCGATGGAGCTGAAAAAAGCGCTGCAGGAGAAAGGATACCAATTCTATATCGATTCTCCGACAAACCAGCAGTTTATCGTTATGAGCAATGAGAGGCTTAAAGAGGTCTCTCAAAAAGTTGCCTACAGCTTCTGGTGCAGTTATGATGAAGCCCATACCGTGATCCGGCTCGCGACCAGCTGGGCGACCAGGAAAGAGGATGTAGAGGCGCTGATCGCGCTGCTGTGATGATTTAGAAAAAGGAGGCAGGGGACCATGGCGGAGATGAAGTTTGATTTTGAACATGCGCTCGACCGCGTCGGAAAGGATGCGCTTGCTGTTGAGACGATCCCGTTCGAGGGAGCTGAAATTCAGGAAGGATTTTCAAGGATACCGATGTGGGTGGCGGACATGAATTTTGCGACCGCTCCTTCTATCCCGGAGGCTGTGATCGGGAGGACTTCCCATCCGGCTTACGGCTATTTTGTTCCCAGAAAGGAATACTACGACTGTATCATTCGCTGGCAGGAAAAGAGAAACAAGGTCACCGGACTGACAGAGGAAGCCATCGGATATGAGAACGGCGTCCTGGGATGCCTGTCCACGGCGATCAGGACCTATACGAAGCCGGGCGATCCGATCCTGTTTCTCTCCCCTGTCTATATCGGGTTCCTGGGAACCATGAATGCCACGGACAGGAAAGTGATCCGCTCCGAGCTCTTCCTGGATGAGAATAATGTCTGGCGGATCGACTACGAGGACCTGGACAGGAAGATCAAAGAGAACCATATCCGGTTCTGCGTTTTCTGCTCGCCGCACAATCCCTGCGGAAGAGTTTGGGAGCGCTGGGAGATCGAAAAGGCTATGGAGATCTACAAGGCAAATGACTGCCTCGTGTTCTCGGATGAGATCTGGTCGGACCTGACGCTCGACGGATACCAGCATATCCCCACACAGAGCGTCTCAGAGGATGCAAGGCACCGCGTGATCGCCTGCTACGCTCCGTCCAAGACCTTCAACCTGGCGGGACTGATCGGATCCTATCATATCATCTATGATCCGGAGATCCGTAAGCAGATGAAGAAGACGTCAGATGCGACCGGCTATAATCACATGAATGTGCTCTCCATGTACGCGCTGATCGGCGGATTCTCCGAGACCGGGGAGGCGTGGCTTGATGAGCTGCGCCATGTGTTCACCGGAAACGTGCAGTTTGCCTGTGACTTTATCGAACAGAATTTCAAGGGCGTGCATGTGGCGAAGCCGCAGGGAACCTATATGCTCTTCCTTGACTGCAGGGAGTGGTGCGAGGCTAACGGCGTCACGATCGAAGAACTGATCCGCCGCGGGATCGGCGTAGGCGTCATCTGGCAGGACGGGCGTCCCTTCGGCGGGACACACACGATCCGCATGAACCTGGCGCTGCCCCTCACTGTTGTCCAGGAAGCATTCGGGCGGTTGAAGGAGCACGTGTTTTGAGGAATATTAAAACTGGATAAAACTGGACGATTTGTTATACATTTCATGATGGTTCATAGAGCGCAATGACAGAATAGAAAGTTATGGCTAAGAAAGAAGATAAGACAAATGTTCAGCGACTGCTGACCCAGAAAAAGATCGAGTATGTGACTCATGAGTATGAGGCCGATTCGGAGACGACAGGGGAGGAGATCGCAGCTTCTCTCGGAGAAGATGCGGCAAAAGTCTTTAAGACTTTGGTGACGATCGGCAAGACCGGAAACCACTATGTCTTTATGGTCCCGGTCTGCGGCGAGCTGGATCTTAAAAAAGCGGCAAAAGCCGTCGGGGAAAAGAACATTGAGATGATCAAGGCAAAGGATCTGCTGCCGCTGACCGGCTATGTCCACGGCGGGTGTTCTCCGATCGGAATGAAAAAACAGTTCCCCACAGTGATCGATGACACTGCGGAGAACTATGATACCATCTGCTTCAGCGGAGGCAGGATCGGCATCCAGGTCGAGCTGCCCCTTGCAGACCTGCGAAGAGTTGTCCCTGTCAAGGCTGCCCCGCTGACCGTTTCCTGATATACTCCTGTAAATCAATTATTTTTTTTTAATCAATTATTCGTTATCTCAAGTTTTGCTCTGAAAGAGATCTTTCGCGGCGTCTGTGTCTTTTCGAACTGAATGACATAGGCGCCGCTTGTGTCATCAATGTCCGTGATCGTTCCCGCCCCGAAGACTTTGTGAATGACTTTAGTGCCGATGGAAAGGCGCTCGGAGGAATCCTTGTAGAAGGCTTTCTGGTAGGATATGTACTCCTTTGTCTGCCGGATCAGTCCTTCCTCGGGCTCCGCTGTGAATTCCAGCAGCTGCGGATCGATATCCAGGAGAAATCTTGAAGGATAACGGACAGCCCCGTCGAAATTGCGGCCGCCGGCCTCGGAGAGATACAGCCGTTTCATAGCTCTTGTCATGGCGACGTAGCAGAGGCGCCTCTCTTCTTCCATCCCCGCTTCCGTATTGATCTTCCTGGAGGGAAAGATCCCTTCATTCATTCCGCACAGGAAAACATAAGGGAATTCCAGACCCTTTGCGGTATGGACCGTCATCAGCCGGACGGTGTCGCCGCTCTCATCGGTGTCCCGGTTCGTGAAAAACGCGACGTGCCTGAGATAATCTTCCAGGGTCACCTCTTCCCCGCAGGTCGTCTCATATTCGTGGACGCTCTGTTTTAACTCCGCCAGGTTGTCGAGGCGCTCCTGGGCGCCTTCCATGCGCAGCATGATCTCATAGCCGCTTTTGTTTAAGAGGGCGGCGAGCACTTCGGAGATCTGCTGGCCGGCATAGGACCTGCTGAAGGACTCGATGAGGTCGACAAATCCGGACGCCTTTGTTCCCTTGAAGATCTCGTTGTCCAGCGTGTTCCTGAGCGCCTCATAGAGGCTGCACCCGTGCTCATCGGCATAGGCGGTGAGAAATTCCATTCTCCGGTTGCCCATGTTCCTCTTGGGTACATTTACGACCCGGCGGAAGGAAAGGTCGTCTTTCATGGCGATCATGCGCAGGTAGGAAAGGGCGTCCTTGATCTCCATGCGGTCATAGAACCGGACGCCGCTGTAGATCGTATAAGGTATTTTCTCCCGGATCAGGATATCCTCAACGGAGCGGGTGACGTAGTGGGCGCGGTAGAGGATCGTGATATCCTTTCTCTTGACACGGGGATGTCCGGTTACCGGAAGCTGCCCCGGAAGCTGGTCCGACGGCTGCTGAGGTTCCTGCCCCGGAAGCAGCCCCGACGGCCGCTGTAAAGGCTCCTCTTCCGGACACTGTGCCGGAATCCCTTTCTCGGAATAACAGTCCATGGTCAGATCTTTGATCTGCCGCGCGATCCACTTTGCCTCTTCCTCGGCTGTTGGCGCAAAGTGGCAGACGACGCTCTGGCCGTCCGAAAGATGCGGGACCAGGTCCTTCTGCAGGCGCATATGATTGTGAGAGATCAGGGAATTGACCGAGCGCAGGATCTGAGGAGTGGAGCGGTAATTGTCCATCATCATGATCGTCTGCGCGCCCGGGAAACGCCGGTCGAAATCGAGCAGGTATTTGACGTTGGCCCCGCGCCAGGTATAGATGGTCTGGTCCGGATCCCCCACGACAAACAGGTTCTTATGCCAGGCGCAGAGAACGCACATGAGCTCGTACTGCAGATCGTCTATGTCCTGGAATTCGTCGATCATGATGTATTCCAGCCGCTCCTGCCACTTGCGGCGGATATCCTCGTGTTCTGAAAAAATATAGAGCGTGAATTTGATCAGGTCGTTGTAGTCCAGGGCAAAGCATTTCTTTTCCTGGTACAGATATCCGTAAAAAATGATGTCCCGCGGCTCGGTCGCCTGCAGGTATTTTTCGCGGAGCGTATCGAGGGACATGGTGATCATGTCGAGATAATACCGGGGATTTTCGATCCCCTTCCGGATCTCGATCATGTCCCTGGCGTTGGAGAAGGTCATGTCGCGAAGCGTCAGTCCGCGCTCCTCGTAAATGATCCCCAGCATGTCGTCGATATCCGAGTTGTCGATCACAAGGAAGCTTTTCGGGTACTGAACGGCATAGGAGTCCTCCTGCAGCACAGAGACGCAGAAGCCGTGAAAGGTGTTGATGTATCCCGTATCATTGTCCCCTGTCAGGTTGTGGATGCGCTGGCGCATCTCATTGGCGGACTTGTTGGTGAAGGTGACGCAGAGAATATTCCCGGGGAGGATCCCGAGCTCATTGACGAGAAAGGCAAAGCGCCTGGTCAGCGCCCTGGTCTTGCCGGAGCCGGCGCCCGCCACAACGCGGATGAACCCCTCGGTTGTCGTTACGGCCTCAGCCTGTGCCTCATTCAGGCCTTCCAGCAGATCCTGCTGCATCATAAAATCATCACTCATTCCGTTCCCACTCTTTCTCATGCCGATCGGAAATATTACTTTATCATAATACCATCAATCGAACGTGTGTTCAAGAAGGCGGAAAACACCTTATTCGGGGGTAGCTTTTTTACAGGATACTTGGTAGAATTATAAATGAGTAAGTCTGTGATGGCGCCTGCATGACCGGTGCCGTCCGGCTTTGGAGATTTAAATCTGGAACATGTACTTCCGGTCCGAATAGTTCCGGGAGTCTTCGTGTTTGCTGTTATCGGGGGAAACGACATGGAGAACAACGTGGAAAACAAGACAGAAAACGGCATGGAGAACGTGGCTGAGAACATCGAAGCCGCTGCAGAGGCCGCCGCAGAGAATACCGCTGAGACCGCTGTGCAGAAAAAAGACTGGATGCCGGAATTCCTTAAAAATATTGACGCAGCACTTCTTAAAAAGGCGGGCTTTGCCCTGCTGGCCGGCGTGATCGCAGCCTGCGCAGCTGCCCTGCTGACAGAGGAAGAGCCGATCACGATCCGCGATGCCAAGGAAGTGACGAGAGCGGATATCGTCTACAAGGATGTGGAAGCTCCCGCAGCTGCCAACCCGGACGGCGTCGTCTCCGCAGAGGAGTGGGCAGCAGTCTATCCCGAGATCGCAGAGACGATGATGCGCAACGACGAGAACAGCTACGCGGTCAGCTACCTGGAGGAGGATCCGTACCTTGTTAACATCTATGAGGGGTACGGCTTTGCCAAGGACTATATGAGCGCCCGCGGACACAATTTCTGTCTCGAGGATGTCGCGGCTACGCAGCGCCCGCATGCAACGGCGAACTGCCTGACGTGCAAATCCCCGAATTTCACCAAGCTCGTCAATGACCAGGGCGTAGGCGTCTACTCGATGGATTTCAACGAGGTCCACGCACAGATGGCAGAGAGCACCAGCTGCTATAACTGCCATGCCAACGAGGCCGGCCATCAGGGCGAACTCGTCGTGACACACTCCTATATCGTCGAAGCGCTCGGAGAAAATATGGCGGAGATCGATCCCGTCATCCTCTCCTGCGGACAGTGCCATATCGAGTACTACTTCAAGCCTGAAACAAAGGAAGCTTACGTAGCTTACAACAGCAAGGAGACCATGACTCCCGAGGCGATCCTGGCGGCCTTCAATGAGATGGGATTCTCAGACTGGACACAGGAGAGCACGGGCGCGCACATGTTAAAGGCCCAGCATCCCGAGATGGAGACGGTCCTGTACGGCAAGCATGCCGCGATGGGCATGAACTGTGCGGACTGCCATATGCCTCTTGAGGTCTCCCAGACAGACGGCTCCGTCTATCACAGCCACAAGTGGGTGAGCCCTCTTGAGAACGAGACGCTTCTCGCCTACTGCGCGACCTGCCACGGCGACGTGGATATGGTGACCTTCGTGCACAACCTGCAGGATCGCATCACTGCCAGAGAGACCGAGGTCGGAAACAAGCTATCGGACTTCAAGGACGCCCTTGCTGAGGCAAACCAGTCCGGAAACTGGAGCGAGGAAGACCTGGATGTGGTCCGCGATCTTTACAGAAGCGCCCAGTGGTATTTTGATTTCTGCTATGTAGAGAACAGTGAAGGCGCACATAACTCAAGCCTGTCCAATGAATGCCTTGACACGTCAGAGAGCATTATTCAGCAGGGTATGGAAATGCTGACCAATACGTGAGCAGGAACTCAGGATCATAGAGTTTTATTTGGAAGAGGCTGCAATCGGCCTCTTCTTTTTTCCTGGCAGAAAAGGATAAATCGTGGATACAATAAAGAAAATATGGAAGTATATCAGTTCCATGCAGTTTGCCCTGATCCTTCTGCTGCTGCTCGTGCTGGCATGCGCGGGAGGCAGCTTTATCACGCAGGGGCAGACCTATGAGTGGTACGCTGCGCAGTACAGCGAGCGGGCCGCAGGCGCGATCATTGCGCTGGGACTGGATCATGTGTATCAGTGCTGGTGGTTCGTGGCGATCACGGCCTTCCTGTGCCTGAACCTGATTGCCTGCAACCTGGTGCGCCTGCCGTCCCTGCTGAAGCGTTACCGCCAGGCCGGAGAAGCGGAGCGCTATGTTCATACGGCGGGAGCAGTATCAGCGGAAGAACCGCTTGACGAGGAACAGGCCAGGAAGGTGTTTTCCGACCTCGGCTTCAGGCAGATCACGCAGGGAGAGGGATTCCTCTTTGCCGCCCGCAACAGAGCCGGCTTCTGGGGAGCCTGGGTCTGCCATCTCGGGATCCTGATCCTGATCATCGGGTTCGGGTTCGGACAGATGGCAAAGGAGACCTACATGGTCTACGGCCTTCCCGGACAGTCCAAAGCGATCGGCGACACGAGCTATATCCTGACGATCGACGATTTCTCGATCGGACTCAGGGAGGACGATACGGTAGAACAGTACACGTCCAGGCTCACCGTCCATAACGCTTCCGACGGAACGAGCCAGAGCGCGGAGGCCAGCGTCAACGCGCCGGCAGATATGTACGGAATGCGTTTTTACCAGAATTCCACCGGCTGGGCGGCCAGGGTCAACATTACGGAGAACGGGGAACCGCTCCAGAGCGAAGTGATCTGCGTCGGGGAATATGTCAGCGTCGAGGACAAGCCGGACCTGGTCGTCTACCTGAACGCTTTCTATCCGGATTATTATCTGGATCCGGGGCAGGGACCGATGAGCCTCTCCTCCAAAATCAATAACCCCGCGTATCTCTACTCCGTATTCTACATGGGCCAGATGCTCGGCATGAATGCGCTGCTGGAAACGGAAGAGCTGACGATCGATGAGTATACGGTCACCTTCAGCGAACCGCAGAATTTCACGATCATCCAGATCAAAAAGGACCCGTTCACGTTCCTGGCGCTGATCGGCGGACTTGTGACGCTCCTCGGCCTTGTGCTGGCATTCTATATACAGTACTCTGCTGTCTGGGCAGTGGAGGAGAACGGGAAATGGACAATGCACGGAACCAGCCCCAAGGGAGGCGTTCTGTTCCGTGACAGATTTTTAAGGGCAGTCACCGGAAAAGAACAGGAAAACTGATTTCTTTCAATCAAGGAGGAACTGTATTATGGGCAAGGAACAGCTGCTGTCATTGGAAAATAATCTTTTCACGATCACCATGCTGTTGTATTTTGCGGCAATGGTCCTGTATTTTATCTTCTTTGCCATGAAGAAAGAAAATATGGCAAAGATCGGAAACAGGCTTCTGCTGGTGGGATTTATCCTTCATTCGATCGCCCTTATCGCGAGAGGGATCGGCGCGGGACGCCTGCCCATGACGAACCAGTATGAGTTTGCGACCAGCTTTGCATGGGGCCTGTGCCTCGTGCTGCTTGTCTTTATTCACAGATATCATTTCCAGGCGCTTGGGACCTTCGCTACGCCGGTCATGTTCCTGATCATCGGCTATGCAGCCATGCAGAACAAGGACGTGCGCGAGCTGATGCCGGCGCTGCGCAGCAACTGGCTCGGGTTCCACGTCTCGACGGCGATCATCGCGTACGGCGCCTTCGGCGTTTCCTTCGCGGTATCCCTGATGTTCCTGATCCGGGACAAAATGTCCGACACGGCTTTCATGACGCGCCATATTCCGCCGAAGGAGAATCTCGACATGATCAGCTACCGCGCGGTCTCCCTGGGACTGCTGTTCCTGAGCTTTACGATCATCACCGGCGCGATCTGGGCGGAGAGAGCCTGGGGCAGCTACTGGTCCTGGGACCCCAAAGAGACCTGGTCCCTGGTCACCTGGCTGATCTATGCGCTGTACCTGCACCTTCGCATACGCAGGGACTGGCACGGCAGGAGCGCCGCGATCTTTGCGGTCATCGGCTTTATCGCCGTTATTTTCACTTATATCGGTGTCAATACCTTCCTGCCCGGAATCCACAGTTACGCTTAAGAGCGGGAGAGCACTTGCTGTTGTGTTTCAACCGCAAAAAAGGTAAAATATGAAAGACTGGTCAAAGATCCTAAGAAATCTCACAATGCTTTCACAGCTGGGACTTTCTCTGCTGATGCCGCTGCTGCTGTGTATGTTCGGCTGTTATATGCTGAATACCAGAGCCGGCGTACCTGTCTGGATCTATATCCCGGGAATGATCCTGGGACTTGGCAGTTCCGGGATGACCGCCTACAAGACATATCTTGCGGTCATGCGCAAAGAAAAGAAAACAGATGGCTCCAGAACAGCCTTCAATGAACACAGATGACAGGCAGGACGGCACCGACAGTATGAAGGTACAGGATGCAGTAAAAAAAGAAACGGGATTTGTAGGCGCCGGAACGGCGGCAGCGAGCATCGTGATGCTCGCGATTTTTGCTGTCCTGCACCGGTTTATTCCGGAGAGCGTACCGTTCGGGCTGCGGGAGATCGTTAGCGCCGTGATCGGCTGCGCGGTCGCAACGGGCAATTTCTTCATGATGGGAATGACCGTTCAGAAGGTCGTAAACGAGCAGTCCGATGACAATGCGCGCAATATGATGAAGGTCAGCTACAGGAACCGGACCCTGATGCAGCTGGTGTGGGTCGTGATCGCGCTGGTCGTGCCGGCCCTGAATGCGGCAGCGGGGATCATTCCGCTGTTTATCCCCAGTTTCCTGATCAAGGCAAGAGGTATTTTCGGGGCTGCCGGCAAAGGCAAAGGAATGTAATCGCCGCAGGGATTCTGTGCGGCGCTCGCAGATAAAAGCTTTATATTTTTAACAGATTTTAAAAGGAGGAGGTGAAAGCGTAGGATATGAATTTTGATATTTCCGGTGCGAAGATATTCTTTCGCATCCCGACGGGAATTCCGATCCTGGGCGATATCCTGATCTCGGAGACGCTGGTCATCAGCTGGCTCGTCATGATCATTATTACAGGCCTGTGCATTTTCCTGACGAGGAATCTGAAGGTGGAGAATATCTCCAAGCGGCAGGCTGTGGCAGAGTTGATCGTGGAGTCGGCGAATAACCTGGTGCGCAACAATACCGGAGGGACCAAGTTCGACAAGCTGATTCCGTTTGTTTCGGCTCTGTTCGCGACGAGTATCGTCTCCAACCTGATCAGCCTGGTAGGACTCAGGTCGCCGACGGCAGATCTTTCCACGGAGGCAGCCTGGGCGGTCGTGGTCTTTATCATGATCACGGCGGAGAAGATCAAGGCAGGCGGGCTCCTCGGATATCTGAAAGGTTTTACGACGCCGATCTTTATCATGACGCCGTTCAATATCCTTTCCGAGATCGCAACGCCGATCTCCATGGCATGCCGTCATTTCGGCAACATCCTGTCCGGCGTCGTTATCAACGGCCTGATCTATGCGGCACTGGCGGTTGCCTCGAGTGCCCTGTTCGGACTGATCCCCGGCGCGGTCGGAAGATTTTTATCAAACATCCCGTTCCTGGATGTGGGTCTGCCTGCGATCCTGTCAGTGTACTTTGACTGGTTCTCGGGCGCGATGCAGGCATTTATTTTTACAATGTTGACGATCATGTATATTGCCAACGCTGCAGAGGGTTAAGAAGCGCTGGTGCAGAGCGGGCACTGCCGGCTCGGATATAATCATAAAATAATGGAGGTTCATCATGACAGATTATCAGTTACTCGCTAGAGGTATTGCATTATGCGGATGCGCGATCGGCGCAGGTTGTGCCCTGATCGCAGGTATCGGCCCTGGTATCGGTGAAGGTAATGCGGTTGCTAAGGCTCTGGAAGCTATCGGCCGCCAGCCGGAGAGCAAGGGCGATGTCACCAGCACGATGCTGCTCGGCTGCGCGATCGCAGAGACGACCGGTATCTACGGTTTCGTTACCGGCCTGCTGCTGATCTTCGTGGCACCCGGCATGTTCATGAACTACCTCGGGTAAGGATCTGCACACATGTCCGGCGGATCCCGCCGGAGATGCATGGTGTGATGCCAAGGCACTGAGAGGCCGCGATGGAGAAGACTTGTTTCTTATCCTTCGGGACCGGTGCCGGCAATCAGGAATAACCAGGAGGTAAACATGGAAACACAGCAACTGGTCACACTGGTTCCGTGGACGTTTATTGCGCAGATCCTGAACCTGTTTATCCAGATGTATCTGATCAAGCGTTTCCTTTTCAAGCCGATCAATGAGGTCCTCGAGAAGAGAAGACAGCTGGCGGATAAGGAGATCCAGGAAGCGCGGACCGCTAAGGAAGAAGCGGACACGATGAAAACACAGTACGAGACCGACATCGCCAACGCCCACGCGAAGGCGACGGAGATCGTACAGAGTGCGCAGAAAGAGGCCCAGATCAAGGCAGACACCCTGATCCAGGAGGCTGAGAGCCAGGTCGCTGGCATGAAAGCCAGGGCGGAGGCCGATATTGCGCAGGAGAGAAAGAAAGCCATCAATGAGGTCAAGGATGAGATCGGCGGGCTTGCCATGGATATTGCAGGCAAAGTGGTCGAGAAGGAGATCCGCGAAGAGGATCACCGCAAGCTCATTGACGAATTCATTCAGAATGTAGGAGAGGCGTCATGACGAGTGAAGGAAATCTTTACGGGCAGAGTCTTTACACTCTGGCTGTAGAGGAGAACCTCGCGGACGCACTCATGGAAGAGATGACGGCAGTGCGTAATCTGCTGGAACAGAATCCGGAGTACGTCACCCTCCTTTCTGAGCCTTCCATACCCAAGAAGACGCGGTTAGGGCTTCTGGACGATGCGTTTCGGGGCCAGATACAGCCGTATCTCCTGAATTTCCTGAAGATCCTGGTGGAACACGGGTCTCTCAGGAGTTTTCCGGAGTGCTGCCGCGTATTTCGGGAGGCATATAACCGCGATCACGGGATCGTGGAAGCCGTTGTCTACAGCGCTGTCGCCCTCAAAGGCGAACAGATCCAGCTCCTGCAGAGCAAGCTGGAGAAGATCAGCGGCAAAAAGGTGATCCTCGTGCAGAAGATAGACAAGAATGTTCTTGCAGGACTGCGCGTGGAGATGGAGGGGAAGCTCCTCGACGGCACAGTGATGGGGAGACTCGCCGATCTGCGTAAGAAGATCGGTGAAGTTGTTATGTGATTAATTAAAAAAGGATAATATCTATGGAACTGAAACCTGAGAAAATATCTGAGGTTATCCGAAGCCAGATCAAATATTACGAGAATGCCATTATCCAGAACGAGACCGGAACGGTCCTGACTGTCGGCGACGGTATTGCCAGAGTCAGCGGCCTGATCAACTGCATGTCCGGCGAGCTCCTGGAATTTGCCAACGGCACATTTGGTATGGCGCAGAACCTCGAAGAGACCAGCGTCTCCGCCGTCCTGTTCGGCGAAGATGTCGGAATCAGTGAAGGACAGACAGTCAAGCGCACAGGGCGCGTCGTCTCCGTACCTGTCGGAGAGGCTATGATCGGACGTGTCGTCAACGCGATCGGACAGCCGATCGACGGTGCCGGCCCGATCGCCAGCAGCGAATACCGCCCCGTGGAATCCCAGGCTCCCGGCATTATCGCAAGACAGCCGGTCAAAGAGCCGCTCCAGACCGGAATCAAGGCCATCGACTCCATGATCCCGATCGGAAGAGGACAGCGTGAGCTGATCATCGGTGACCGCCAGACCGGTAAGACGACGATCGCGACAGATACCATCATCAACCAGAAGGGCAAGGATGTTATCTGTATTTATGTCGCCATCGGCCAGAAGCGCTCCACCGTTACCAATATCGTTGCCCAGCTGCAGGAAGGCGGCGCCATGGAGTATACCATCGTCGTCGCAGCGACGGCTTCCGAGCCCTCACCCCTTCAGTACATTGCCCCGTATTCCGGCTGCGCAATGGGTGAGTATTTTATGAACAAGGGCAAGCATGTCCTGATCATCTATGATGACCTGTCCAAGCATGCCGTGGCTTACCGCGCACTTTCCCTGCTGATCAGAAGGCCGCCCGGACGTGAAGCTTATCCCGGCGACGTCTTCTATCTGCACTCAAGACTGCTCGAGAGAGCGGCAAAGCTCTCGGACGAGAACGGCGGCGGATCCCTTACGGCCCTGCCTATCATCGAGACACAGGCAGGCGACGTCTCGGCCTATATTCCGACCAACGTCATCTCCATCACAGACGGACAGATCTTCCTGGAGACGGAACTGTTCCACTCCGGAATCATGCCGGCTGTCAACCCCGGTATCTCCGTCAGCCGAGTCGGCGGCAACGCGCAGATCAAGGCGATGAAGAAGGTCGCCGGAACCCTCAAGCTCATCTATTCCCAGTACAGAGAGCTGCAGAGCTTCGCACAGTTCGGCTCCGACCTGGATGCGGATACCAAGGCAAGACTTGCGCAGGGCGAGAGGATCGTTGAGGTCCTCAAGCAGGGCAAGAGCGCTCCCGTACCGGTAGAAAAACAGGTCGCGATCCTTTATGCCGTCGTCAACGGCATCCTGACGAATGTTCCGGTCGAGAAGATCGCCGAGTATGAAGATGGGCTGTACCTGTATCTGGACCAGAATCCGGACGGTATCGCTGCCATGAAAGCGATCCGCGAGACAGGCAAACTGGAAGGCGAGGCACAGGACAAGCTCGTCTCCGCCCTGAATGCGTATACGAATAGTTTTCTGAATAAATAAAGGAGAGGATACATGGCTGCAGCAAATATGAAGGCTGTCAAGCTTCGGATCAAGAGCGTCCAGAATACGATGCAGATCACGAAGGCCATGCAGCTGGTGGCCGCTTCCAAGCTCCGCAAAGCAAAAGAAAAAGCAGATGCCAGCGGGCCGTACCTTGAGACCCTGCGGGAGACACTGACAGATATCGCCAACGGCAATACGGAATTCGTATCCCCGTATACCAAGGCGTCAGGCAACGAAAAATGGCTGTATGTCGTCATTGCCGGTGACAGAGGTCTCGCGGGAGGGTACAACTCCAATCTCTTCAAATTCATGGAGAGCGAGACAAAGGACAAGGATTACGATGTAGTTCCGATCGGCAAAAAGTCTGTGGAGTATTTCCGCCACAGAGGCGTCGGGATCCTGACAGAAGACTTTGCGGAAGTGGCAAAGGTGACTGTCTCTGACTGTTTTGCCATCGCCAAGCTGATCTGTAAAGAATACAGCAAGGGGAATTACGGACATATCGCCATGTGCTATACAAGGTTCGATTCGATGCTGTCCCAGGTCCCGCAGTCCACGTCGGTGCTGCCGCTGTCTGATTTTGCAGAGCCGGAAGAGCGGGAAACTACCGCAGCAAAGGACATGATCCTGTATGAGCCCGATTCGGAGACGGTCTTTAATACGATCGTTCCGGAATATCTGTCGGGATTGCTGTTTACAGCGATCAATGTATCCGTCGCCAGCGAGCTGGCGGCAAGACGTACTGCCATGGAAGCGGCAACGGACAACGCACAGGAAATGATCGACAAGCTGAGCCTGTTCTACAACCGCGCAAGGCAGGCGAGTATTACACAGGAGATCACAGAGATCGTGGCAGGAGCAGAGGGACAGTGATCTGACTGCGGCGGTATTGTAAGGAGTTGCATATGAGTGAAAAGCATATAGGAAAGATAATTCAGGTCACGGGACCTGTCCTCGATATCCGTTTCAGTGAAGGAGAGCTTCCGGAGCTGCTGAATGCGATCGAGATCAACGTCTCCGACAGAAAGCTGATCGCCGAGGTCGCGCAGCAGATCGGAGATGATGTCGTACGCTGCATCGCGATGAGCTCCACGGACGGACTGGTAAGAGGAACGGAGGCTCTTGATACCGGCGGACCGATCACGGTCCCTGTCGGCGAGGAGTGCCTCGGCCGCGTGTTCAACCTGCTGGGCGAGCCGGTCGATAACAAACCCGCTCCGGAGGCCAAAGAGCGCTGGGCGATCCATCGTCCTGCACCTACCTTTGAGGAGCAGACGCCGGCAACGGAGATCCTGGAGACAGGTATCAAGGTCGTCGACCTGATCTGCCCTTATGCAAAGGGTGGTAAGATCGGCCTCTTCGGCGGCGCAGGCGTCGGCAAGACCGTCCTTATCATGGAACTGATCCATAACGTTGCGACGGCACACGGCGGTATCTCCGTCTTCACAGGTGTCGGCGAGCGCACCCGTGAAGGGAACGACCTTTACGGCGAGATGAAAGAGAGCGGAGTTCTTGATAAGACCGCTCTGGTCTACGGCCAGATGAATGAGCCGCCGGGAGCCAGAATGAGAGTCGGCCTTTCCGGACTGACGATGGCGGAGTACTTCCGCGATGTCAAGAACCAGGACGTTCTGTTGTTCATCGACAATATTTTCCGTTTTACACAGGCAGGTTCCGAGGTGTCGGCACTGCTCGGACGTATGCCTTCCGCCGTCGGTTATCAGCCGACACTGGCGACAGAGATGGGTACTCTTCAGGAGAGAATTACTTCTACCAAGAAGGGCTCCATCACATCCGTACAGGCAGTCTACGTCCCTGCGGACGACCTGACTGACCCCGCACCGGCGACGACATTCACGCATCTGGACGCTACAACGGTCCTGTCCCGTGATATCGCTTCCCAGGGCATTTACCCGGCTGTGGATCCTCTGGATTCGACAAGCCGTATCCTGTCCCCTGAGGTCGTCGGCAAGGAGCACTACGAAGTTGCAAGACGCGTACAGCAGGTCCTGCAGAGATATAAAGAACTGCAGGATATCATCGCGATCATGGGTATGGACGAGCTCTCCGATCAGGACAAGCTGTCCGTTTACAGAGCGCGTAAGATCCAGAACTTCCTGTCCCAGAGCTTCTCGGTCGCAGAACAGTTCACCGGTATGCCCGGCAAATATGTTCCGCTCAAGGAGACACTGCGCGGATTCAGGATGATCCTGGACGGCGAGTGCGATGATCTTCCCGAGAGCGCGTTCCTGTTCGCAGGCACGATCGATGACGTCTTTGCAAAGGCGAAAGGCTGATCTTAAAAAGGAGTAAATCAGATGGCTGCAACATTTCCGCTGCAGGTCGTTTCTATCGACGGCCCGGAATTTGAGGGAGAGGTGCAGAGCATTACACTGCGGAGTATTCATGGAGACGTTGCCATACTGGCCCGTCATATGGATTACTGCACCGCGATCGGTATGGGGACCGCAAAGATCGTTCTCGCGGACGGTACCGAGCGCATGGCTGCCTGTATCGGTGGGATGCTCACCATGCTCGACGGCAAGTGCCGTGTTCTTCCGCAGACGTGGGAGTTTAGTGAAGATATCGACCTGGACCGCGCAGAATCCGCAAGGAAAAGGGCAGAGGAAAGACTTGCGAACTCTTCGCTCGATAAGGAGTCGAAGGTCCGGGCAGAGGCAAAACTTTACCGGGCAATGGTTCGTATTGGAACTGCCAGCGGCAAATAATCATTTACGCAACAGGACAGGCGCTTTTGGCAGCAAAAGCGCCTTTTGACGTTCAGGAACTGCCGGAAGGCAGAGGATAATAATACGTTCAGGAAACAACAGGCGATGCCGCGCAGCGGCCGCCGGTTTCCGCACATGGGAGGCAGCAGGATGGCTCTATTACGTGCAACTGCACTGAAGAATACGAAGATCTCGATCAATGGGGACTTTTCCGTCATAGTGCCGGAAGGAATGACATGGTCGATGCAGCCGGAGCAGATCGGGAAACAATGGCTCGCAGTATTTATGTCGGACCAGAGAGCAGATTTCTCGGAGCCGCTGAAAGCCGGCCGGAGTTTCGCTGTCGGTCATCCGCAGCCTCTAAGAGAAAAGAATTTTGCTGATCCCGTGACGAGGGGCGCTATCCGCAACTTTGCGGCTGGCGCGATGGAAGGACTTTACGGACAGGAGGTCAGGCAGGTCGTCGTGACGGAATCTCCGGATCTGATGGTCCTGTATGCCAGAAAGGTCGGCACCGATGGCGCCGTGCGCTTTGTGGTGGCAGCTTCAAAAGGCCTTTACGTTGGTTTGATCTGTCCGGATGCCCGCACGGAGAAGGAGCGTTTTGAGATCGTGACCGAGTATCTCAAGAGCATTGAAAAATACACGGCTCCGGTCGCCGCTGTACCGAAGGCTGCGTCGAGGCACCAGGAAAAGGCTGAAAATACGAAGGCAGCAGGCACAGAAACGGCTGCCGCTGCTTCCGCCGCCGAGGCGCCTTCCGCAGCTTCTGCGGAGGTTCTCAAAAAGAACGAAGAGCCGGCTGTGCAGGAGTCTGCCGTAGCAGCTCCTTCTGCTGCTGGAGAAAAAGGCAGTGCCGGAGAGGCGAAAGAGAACGCTGCAGAAGCCGGGAAAGCTGCCGTGAAAACACCCGGAGATAAACCCAAGGTCACCCTGGAGATCCCGATCGTCGCACCAGGTGATGACACTTTAAAGATCGCTAACGCAATGGTCGAGCAGCTGGTGGCGGAAGTCGAAAGTGATGCGAAAGCTGCTAAGGAGGCCGGCGGAAAGCTGGATGTCTATGACAAGCAGATCGAGCGCATGAAGGAGCTGGAGAAGATCCGCGCCGACAAGATCGCCGAGATCCGGAGCCACTATAAGGGCAACCAGGACGTGGAGTCGCAGATCGACAACTACATTCCGCGCGTCCAGAGGTCGGCAGACAGGGCCTGCGAGGAATTCCAGAAGTTCCTCGTACAGATGCAGAACTTCATTGCGCAGATCCCGCTGACGGGACCCGAGGACCCGACGTATCTCGAGATCTCCCAGAGACTGGAAGACGCCCAGGACACCATGGGCAGGCAGCTTGACGAGATGGTGATCGGGGTCGATGAGAACGCGGCCAATTCAAGAAAGGCGGGCGTCACAGAGTACTATATCGAGAGAATGATCCGCCTGATCGAGCGCCTGGAGGAGAAATACGACGAGCTGGATGTGCGCATGTATGACGGCAGCACGATGCAGTATCATAAGCCGGCAGACGTCCTCAAGGCGATCGCAAAATGGAAAAACGTCCGCTATGAGCTTCCCACCTATATCGAGCGCTCCGAGAGAGAGGTCGAGAAGAGGATGACGGAGGAAGTGACCAGAAGGATCGAGAGGACAAAGGTCGCTCTTCGGAACCAGGAGACCTATATCGAGCTCAAGATCGATGAGGTCAGCCGCGCAGAGGATGAGGCGGCAGCTATCGAAGGATCTCTGGAGGAGTTTGAGGATGCCTTTGAGACCAGAAAGTCCGAGGCGGAGGCCGCCGGAGCGCAGATGCTGGTCAGAAACGAGGAGGAGGTCAGAGCGCTTGAAGAAGAGGCCTCCCGCGAGGAAAAAGAACTCGAGGAGTTAAACGAAGAGCTCAGCAAGACCTTTGCTCTCAACGTCAGCCGGAGAAAGGATCTGTCCGGAAGGATCGACGTCCAGAACGGCCGGATCGAGGAGCTTCGGGCCAGGATCCAGGCAGCAAGAAAGAAAAGGGAGACCCTCGAGCAGTCAGGCGCTAAAAAGCTGGAGGAGCTTAAACAGGAAAGAAGCAGGATAGAGAAGAAGAAAGAGGAGGCGAAGAGCAAAGTCGACGCCCTCAGCGAAGAGCTTGACCAGGCGGAGAAGCGTCTGTCGGAGCTGAGAAAGACCCTCACTGACAGTGAAGAGGAACTGGGCAAGATCCACGAAAACTATCTTCTCGGCAAGTACGATCCTGTGATCAAGAAGTTTTAAAGGCAGCAGTCGAAAGAGTATCCACTGAGGTATTGGGAATATGTTTGATACATCAAAACAGAGGGTCATCAGAGTAATAGGCCATAAAAATCCGGACACAGATTCTATTTGTTCGGCGATCTCCTATGCTTATCTGAAAAACCAGATCAGCGACAGGGTTTACGCGCCAAGGCGGGCAGGGGAGATCAACAGGGAGACGGCTTTCGTGCTGCAGCACTTCGGTGTCGAGCAGCCGAGACTGTCTGTAGATATGAAGGCGGTGATCGCCAATATCGACATCCGGCAGGAGCCCGGCGTCGACGGGGAGATGAGCCTTAAGGCTGCATGGCAGCATATGATGGACCAGAACATCGATACGCTCTGCGTGATCGATGATGAAGACAATCTTATGGGCCTGATCTCCGTCAAGGATATTGCGAACGCCAATATGAATCTCTTTGACATCACCGTGCTGTCCGAATCCCAGACCAGCTACCGGAACCTGCTGGAGACTCTCGACGGGACCATGCTCCTCGGCGATCCGGACGCGCGGATCACGCGGGGCAGCATCAGGATCGGAACGAGCCCGGAGGCGATCGAAGAACTGGTCCAGGAGGGAGATATCGTCCTGGTGACGAACCGGTATGAAGCGCAGATCTGTGCCATCGACTGGGGCGCTGACTGTATCGTTGTGTGCGCCAATGCCACCGTGCCGCAGAGACTCCTTGACAGGGCGCAGCAGAGCGGCTGCAGCGTGATCCAGACACACCATGACACCTATGCGGCGGCCAGACTAATGAGTATGTCCGTGCCGATCCGCCACTATATGCTGGCAGAGGACCTTGCCACTTTTAATACGGGGACACCGGTAGATGAAGTGAAAAAAGTGATGGCCAGCATGCGCCACAGGTATTTCCCGGTACTGGATAAAGAGGGACACTACTGCGGTGTGGTCAGCCGCAGAAACCTGCTGAACATGCATCCGAAGAAAGTGATCCTGGTGGACCACAATGAGCGCTCCCAGGCGATCGACGGACTGGAAGAGGCGGAGATCCTCGAGATCATCGACCACCACAGGATCGGCACTCTGGAGACGAGCGGCCCGGTCTATTTCCGCAATGAGCCCGTCGGCTGCACAGCGACGATCGTACACGCCATGTTTGCCGAGAACAATGTGGAGATCCCGAAACACATCGCAGGGCTTCTGCTCTCTGCGATCCTCTCGGATACCCTGATGTTCCACTCCCCCACATGCACGATGCTCGACAAAGCGGCCGCCAAAGAACTGGCGGAGATCGCCGGCGAGAATATCGAAGAATACGCCACCAAGATGTTCGAGGCCGGAGAGGACCTGACAGGCCGTTCCGCAGAGGACCTTCTGTATACCGACTTTAAGGAATTTGCCATCGGCGAGCACACGATCTCGGTCGGCCAGGGATTCTTTATGAGCAAGAAGGCCTATCAGGAAGCGGAAGTGCTGATCCGCAGCATCCTGGAGGGCACACAGGAACGCTCCCATAACGACATGATCTTCTATATGCTCACCAGCATACCGGATCAGAGCACGCTCCTGCTCTATGCGGGCAAGGAAGCCGATGAACTCGTCCGGGAAGCCTTCCATGTGGAGACACAGAATAACAGCGCGCAGCTGCCCGGCATCGTCAGCCGCAAAAAGCAGCTGATCCCGCCTTTAAGGGACGGACTGCTGGCGTAAGAAATTGAAATGGGACAGGGTGACAGACCATGTCACCCTATAAGTTCCATAATATCACAGATCTGATAGAGCGATCCGAATGCCAGAATGACGGCATCCGGGTCGTTTTCTTTTTTCACGGTTTCGATGGCAAACCGCATTCCTTCCTGGACGGTCTCAAAGGTCTCCACGGGACAGGAGAAATACCGGAGGATCTCTTTTTTCAAAAGATCATTGTCGAGCGCCCGGCTGTTGGCAGGCATCTCCGCAATAAAACGTTTTGCGCAGGGGAGAGCGCGCTCGCGCAGGATCCGGAGCATTTCCCCGTAGTCCTTATCTGCCATGACGCCCATGACAAAGGTGATGTTCTTGCCGGTGAGGCACCTGCGGATAGTCTCAGAGAGCGCCTCCACGCCGTTGGGATTATGGGCGCCGTCAATGATGATCAGGGGGGCGCCGCAGACGAGTTCAAATCTTCCGGGCCATCTGACGCCGCTAAGGCCGGCGCGGACAGCGTCCTCCGATATCTTCCAGCCTTTTTCGATCATGCAGTCGATGACGTCCAGCACGACCATCGCGTTTCTTGCCTGATAATTTCCTACAAGAGACAGGCGAAGATCTTCTCTGCCGCGGTAGCTGAAAGTCTGGAAAGCCCCGGAGGCATCCAGATGCACAGACTGTTCCGACAAAAGAGAGGAGTCGGTAACCTTTAAACGGGCTTTCTTTTCTTCAGCGCACTTCTGCACGACGTTCAAGACGGCGGAGTCCTGCTCATAGAGGACGACGTCTGACCCGGTCTTGATGATCCCAGCCTTCTCAAAGGCGATCTTTTCGATCGTATCGCCCAGGACCTCCGTGTGCTCCAGGCCGATGTTCATAATGGCGCAGGCGACGGGATCCGTGATCACATTGGTGGCGTCGAGCCTTCCGCCCATGCCGACCTCCAGGACGACGACATCGCAGCCGCTTTGCCTGAAATATAAAAATCCGATCGCGGTCACGATCTCAAAAGCTGTCGGCTTGTCCTCCATGGAGAGGATCGCAGGACGCAGCGTCATCGCCAGAGAGCGCAGCTCCTCATCGGTGATCTGTTTCTGGTCGACGCACCAGCGCTCATTGACTCTGAAGAGGTGAGGAGAGATATAGAGCCCGGTCCGGTATCCGGCGGCAGTCAGGATCGAGGCGAGCATGGCGCAGGTGGATCCCTTTCCGTTCGTGCCCGCAACGTGTACGAAGGACATGCCCTCCTGCGGATCTCCGACAAGATGCAGGAGCTCCCGGATCCGGTGCAGTCCGGAAGATGATTTTTTCCAGTCCGCACTGTGGACCATGGACATCAGTTCATCCCAGTTCATATATAGTTCCTCTCAGCAAATAAGGTTTACTATGCTGATCAAATGCATAATGTTTCGTGTAAAAAACAGCGGATGTGTTCTTTAGTGCTGCCGGCTGAGTACCTTTCTGATATCCGGTCTCATGAGGATCTTCTGCAGCACGTACAGAAGGATCGCCTGGACGACGCACATGATCGCGGCCTGGATGGAGCGCACGGCCAGGAGGCCTTTAAAGCTGGATCCGTACAGCACGCTGATAAAATATGTGTTGAGCAGGAATCCCAGGATCCACTGGTCTATCAGGGCCGCAAGAAGGGGCGGAACGATCTGCCGCGGCATTCCTTCCGCGAGGTGTTTCCGGAAAAAGCCGGAAAAAACAAAACCATAGAGCGCACCGGAAAGAGCGGCCTTCAGGGTGAAACCCGGGAAAAAGGCGCCGCTGGGAAACAGGA
>JAFTFD010000189.1 GCA_017449745.1 Lachnospiraceae bacterium | reverse complement strand
TGGTTGCTTATTTTTCTGTTCTTGTCCGAGAAGACACGTTTTCCCTGAAATCCCGGTTCCACATAAGCCGTATCAGAACAGCTTGCTGATATTCCCCGCAAAGGTCGTAATTCCGACGTAGCCGGAGATCACGACAACGATAAGGCCGACGACCAGCAGCCATGTGGGATGCTTGTACTGTGTTCCGACAACGCTGGTCTTTTTGGAAGCGATCAGGCAGATCAGCAGCGCGATCGGCAGGATCAGTCCGTTCACGGCACCTGCCAGGATCAGAAGCTGCGCGGGTGTTGTGCCGACGATCAGCATGATAATGGAAGAAATAACGATGAATCCGATGACCCAGGCATTCTCATGATCCGCGATGGAGTGATGGAAGGTCTTAAGGAAAGAGACGGACGTATAAGCAGCACCGATAATGGACGTGACTGCTGCGCAGAGGATCACGAGGCCGGCAAAGCGATAGCCGATCTCACCGGCGCCCTTGAGGAACGCATCTGCTGCCGGGTTCACGGTAGTATCCAGCTCAAGGCCCTTTGCGACGACGCCAAGGACAGCCAGGAACAGAAGGACACGAACGATCGCGGCGACGAGCATACCTGTGATCGAGCTCTTTTTGATCTCGCCGAGATTCTCTTCACCGGTAACGCCTGCATCGATCAGACGATGAGCACCTGCAAAAGTGATATAGCCGCCGACGGTACCGCCAAGAAGTGTCAGGATCGCGGGGCTCAGATCAGAAAATGCTGCGGAGGGAAGGAAAGTATTCTTCAGCGCATCGCCTACAGGAGGCTTGACGACAAAGATCATGACCAGGATGACCACGATCATGACGCCGCCGAGGATCTTGACGAGCTTATCCATAGTCGCTTTTGCGTTCTTAACGACGAAGACAAGGATGGCGATAATGGCAGAGAGAATGATGCCGACCTTTGTGGGAATGCCAAGAAGCGCATTGAAGCCCAGCGCGCCTCCGCCGACATTGCCGATGTTGAAAACAAGACCGCCGATAACGATCAGGGCCGCCAGAACATAGCCCAGACCCGGCAGGACCTTATTGGCGACATCCTGTCCACGCATGCCGGAAACACAAAGCACACGCCAGATATTCACCTGGGCGAAAGCAGCCATCAACACAGAAGCAAGAATAACGAAGCCAAAGCTGGATCCCAGTGTGGAAGTGAAGTTCGCCGTCTGAGTAAGGAAGCCGGGGCCGATAGCGGATGTCGCCATCAGGAACGCCGCTCCCAGGATCGCACCTGTGCTCTTTTTCTCATTGTTTGCCATTGTACACCTCCTCATATAAAAACAGTTTGCAACTGATTGCAAATACCCTCCGCAAAGACAGTTTCTGGATATCTGCGTGGAAAATTGTTCTCTCTGTATAATTGTATACAGAAAAATATTTTTTATATTACCATATTCTATTAGAAAAGAAAATGTATATTATGCGAAACATATGCACAATTATTGCTGCATGTAAAAAAGCACTACAGATGTCCTGCATCCATAGTGCTTTCTATAAATAAAGGTTTATTAAAAGGTTTCCGACAACAGGAAAGGAATGAAAAGAGATCTGCATCCTTTCTGTAATCTGTTTAAATATCAAGAAATGTTACGCCGCCATCTTCTTCTGGATTTGCGGAGGAGTGATCCTTACCCGGTCTTCCTGCCCTGTGCGGTACCGGCTCCTCTTCGTATCCATCAAACGGCCCGTCGGATTCTTTGTCTGCCTGCATCTGCCGGATCAGCTCGCCGGCATCGTCCGGAATATCATCGAGGTCATTTCCTACATCGACGGACAGAGGCGGCTTCTTGTACAGTATGTCATACATGACGGGAATGATAAACAGTGTCATCAGCGTGGAGTAGACAAGTCCTCCCACGATGACGATCGCCATACCGCGTCCCATCTGCGCTCCCATACCGTCTCCGAAGATCATCTGGACCATCGCGAGGACGGTCGTCAGTGTCGTCATCAGGATCGGACGCATTCTGGTCTTGCCTGTCGCGATCAGGGCGGTCCGTCTGTCCACACCCCCGACTCGCAGCTGGTTGGTATAATCGACGAAGACGATACCGTTGTTAACGACCGTTCCCATCAGGACCAGGAATCCCATCAGGGAGAGCATGGAGAGCTGTTCCCCGGACAGGATGAGTCCGATCATACCGCCGGTGAAGGCCAGCGGCACGGTGAACAGAATAATAAAGGGGCTCAGGATGCTCTGGAACTGCGCGACCATGACCAGATAGATGAAGATCAGGGCGAGCAGCAGGAGCAGCGACATCTGGCTGATCATCTCCTGGACCTGTGTGGTCTCACCGCCGATCTCGACGCTGTACCCGCGGTCAAGCTTCTTATTATAATCATCCAGAAGCGTCTGAAGACTCCGGCTCTGGATCGTGGTATTGTAGCCCTGCTTGGTATCCGCTGTCACAGAGACATAGCGGACCATGTTTTCACGGTTGATGGCGGCCGGTGCCGTGGTCTCTTCGATCCAGGCAAAATCAGAGAGCTTGTGAACTTCGCTGCCGCCTGCGGCAGAAGAACCATCCGCATTCTCGCCGTCCCCTGTTTCAGAACCATCCCCTGAATTCTCTTCCTGTTCTCCCGCACCCATCATAGACATAAGGCCTTCCAGGCCGCCTTCCGCGGACCCGGAATCTCCACCCATCATGGACATCATCGCGGACATATCCGCTCCGCCGCCCATCATTCCGGACATGGAGGACATTCCCGAGCCTCCCATCATGGAAGACATCCCGCCTCCCATCATTCCAGACATGGAGGACATAGAAGACATTCCGGAGGAGCTGCCCATCATCGATGACATGCCGCCACCGGATGAGGAAGAAGTAAACTCCATATCCAGGAGGTTCTCCCGCGTGATCGTTTTCGTCTTATCGCTGATCACGACGTTCAGGTTCACGCCATCCACCGTGACCTGTGTGGAACTGACTTCCGTCGTGAGCTTGCCGGCGATCTGCATATAGATCTGCGCGACGGTAAGACCGTACTGCATGGCCTTATCCTTATCTATGACAAGATGAAGGGATGCTTCCTGCGCATCGGAGCCCGCCGTAATATGCTCAAATCCGCCGTTGTCGACGACAAGATGTGTGACATCGCCGGCGATCTCGCCGAGTCTTTCCAGATCCTGGCCATAAACATTTACGGTCAGCCCGGAGGACATGAAGCTCCCCAGGTCTCCCATCATGGAAGTTGAGACCGACACATCGCTGTCCAGATCCGATACGGCATCCTGAATATCAGCGACCAGACGGTTCAGGTCGCTCATGCCCAGATCACCGTCAGCGGTGACATATCCGATATAAATTCCTGTAGACGAGGCGTTGCCTGCTGCCGAAGAGACAAGTCCCAGAGTCGCCGACTGGTCCATCATACCGACGTCCCTGACTCCGTCGACCGCATAGATCCTGTCCATGACCTCATCCGCCTTCTTATAGGAAGCGATCGGGTCTGTCGGCACATGCGTATCGACCGTCAGCTGGATGTTGTCGCCGGACATATCCGGCAGCAGAACGATGCCCATCTGGATCAGGCGTATAATGCACAGGACCAGGAGCACGATCGCCACGGACAGCGGAACCAGCTTGTGGTCCAGCATCCAGTCGAGGACCTTTCCATAACGGTCCAGGATCCTGGAGAAAAATCCCTCTTTAGGCTCCTTGACCTTGCGAAGGATCACAGAAGCCGAACTCGGGACGACCGTCATCGCCACGATCAGGGAAGCCGTTAAGCAGTAAGTGATCGACAGAGCCATCGGGAGCAGGAGCTCACGCACGGTGCCATTGGTAAATACCATAGGCAAAAATACGCAGATCGTCGTCAGCGTGGAAGCGATAATGGAATTGGAGACCTGCTTTGCCCCCTGTACGCTCGCCCTGGCAGCAGGGATCCCGCGCTGGCGCATACGCATGATATTTTCCATAACAACGATCGAGTTGTCGACCAGCATACCGATGCCCAGAGACAATCCCGAGAGCGTCATGATGTTCAGGCTCAGGTTCGTAAAATACATCAGGACCATGGTGAACAGGACGGACAGCGGGATGCTGATACCGACCATGATCGTCGGCCGGATGCTGCGCAGGAACAGCGCGAGCACCAGGATCGCAAGAAGTGCGCCGAGCGCCATGGATGTCAGCAAGTCCTCCACGATCATCGTGATATAGCTGCCCTGGTCCATCAGGTTGACGATGTTCAGCTCCGGCGTCTCTTCCGCGAGCTGCTTCAATGCCGCGTTGACATTGCGGGAGACCATGTTGGTTCCCGCTGTCGAGCCCTTGAACACGGCAAGAACGACGGCATCATGTCCGTTCAGTTTGGTATAGGAATCATCCGCATTATCGATGACCGTGATCGTCGCCACGTCCGTCAGGCGGATCACGCCGATCCCCTCGACATCCGCCAGCAGCGCTGTCTCGATATCCTGAGGAGAGCCGTACTCGTTGCCCACCTTCAGGAGCCATGAATTGTCATCTTTATCGTCGATATATCCCGCCGGCATCGCAAAGTTCTGCGCATAGATCAGCTGGGAGAGCGTCGATGCGGACAGAAGGGAATCCAGGTTCGCGCTCTTAAGGGCCGTGCTGCGGATCGAATCATACTGCTGCTGTGCCTGCGCGAGCTGCGCCTTGGCATCCGCCAGCTGGATCTGTCCCTGCGAGAAACCAACGGCAGCATCCAGCTGCCCCTGGGTCAGCATGGCGATCGCCTCGCCGGCAGGGACCGTGAGCTCCGGAATATCGTCCGCTTTCTGGTAGACCAGTGCGATCTGGTATTTGACCTCCTGGATCGCCTGATCGATCTCGGCATCCGTGGGCGTCTGGTCCTGGATCTGTTTCAGGGCCTCGTCCAGCTGTGCCTTGATCTTAGGCAGGACTTCCGCGATCCTGCCGACACCGGCCGAGATCAGATAGGAGCCGCTGCCGTCCATATTCTGGGAAATATTGCGGAAAATATCCGCGATTCCCGCAATCTCCGTCACGGCACTCTTTATCCTGCCCGATGCCGTATCGGAAGTGTCCGTGATCGTATCATAGATCTCCAGAAGCTTCTTGAGGAACGGATCCGTCTCCAGGACCGTGCGTATCGCAGCGTAAACGTCTCCGTCCTTACCATACTGCTCAACAGCCTTATCCACGGCTTCCTGGAGCTCCTGTGCATAGTCCTCTCTCCAGTCCTGCAGGTTCTGCCGCGCAATATCGATGATATGGCCGACCTCCTCGCTCACAGCGGTATCCGCACCGTCCAGCTGCCCGACCAGATTCTGAAGGCTCTGGATCAGGGCCTGGGCGTCCTCCGGATTTTCGAGTTCGGACGGATCCAGCTTCTGAATCTGCTCGATCAGCTTCACCAAAGCTTCGCGCAGCATTTTAAGAGCCTCCCGGTATTGCGCAAGGCTCTCTTCGGAATCGCCGACCGCTTCCGAGAGGATCTTGACAGCCTCCTCCCATTCCTCCTGGGTCAGGCTGGCCCCGTTTTTGACCTTATTGATCGCCGAGCGCACCTTTTCAAGCGCTGAGGAGAGCTTTGCCCTTGCGGCAGAGACCGCGTCCAGAGCTGTTTTGATATCCTTTACAATCACCTGGAAGCCCTGGCGGAAATAGTCGCCCGCCTCCGCAAAGGCGCGCTGGTATTCCTGGTTGCGCTTTTCGTTCTCCTCCATTTTGATCCGGAGTTCCTCGAGCTGGCGCTCCAGTTCTTCGATCTGCAGGATGAGGTCGACGATCGAGACCTTGGTCTTATCAGTGACCTCCTGCAGCGGTCCCTCCATCTGCTGCGTCAGCCCTCCGGCCACCTGGGAGCCGAATGTTTTCTGCTGTTTTGCTAGAGCATCCTCTCCCTCTTTAACAAGAGCCAGAGCGTCATCCAGCTGTTTTCCCGCTTCATCCAGTCCTTCCGTCGTCTGGGCAAGGATCTTGTCGTTAAGCCTGTCGATCTTATGGCCGTCCAGCTCTACCTGGATGGTTTTTTCCACAAGTCCAACGCCCGTGACAGAGGCAACGCCTTCCTCTCTTTCGAGGTACTGGGACAATTCATTTTTGACGTAATCCGAGAGCTGATAAATATCATATCCCTCGTAGCCGACCGCCACGTACATGGTCGCGATCATGTCCAGAGAGATCTCCATGATATTGGGCGTGCCGACGCCCTCCGGCAGCATACTGTGCACCTGGGTCACTGCGGAAGAGACCTTGACCATGGCGGAGTCCATGTCCGTCCCGTCCTCGAATTCCAGCTGGGTCATCGAGTAGTTCTCCGAACTGACGCTCATGACGTTTTTGACACCGGAAACCGTTCCGAGCGCCGCCTCCATGGGCTCTGAAACGATCGACTCCACGCGCTCAGGACTGGCACCCGGATAAGTGGTGATCACGATCAGATAGGGCAGCGAGATCGAGGGCAGCAGATCCGTCGTCATATTCATGACGGACACTATGCCCAGAACCAGGACCATGATCACTGCGACCAGTATGGTATATGGTTTTTTAACGCTGAATTTTTCCATAAATATGAATACTGCTGCGCCCGGCGCTTTACATATATACAGGAAGACAGTCGCTCTTAATAATACCGTCTTTCGCGCTCAAATACAGAACTGTATAGAAGATGAAAACAAATAAAAATTGCGATATGCCGCTGAAAAAAACAAAATACCCCGGGAGATCGCCGTAATTATTCAAACAACTCCCAAGGTAATATAAATAGTAGAAATAATAAATGCAAGCGTTAAAAAAATATTTTAGAAAAGTTTTAGCAATGCCGCTCTTAATGCAGCTTTCATTACAGCTTTTTCCCGATCTGCCAGGTCTCCGCGCACTGGCAGGTCTTTTTAAGATAGCGGATCACCTCCACAGGATATTTTCCCACCGCCGTCTCATTGGTCACCATGACAGCGGAGGCTCCGTCCTCTACCGCATTAAAAATATCCGAAACCTCTGCTCTTGTCGGCACGGCATTGCTGATCATGGAAGTCAGCATCTGCGTCACGACCAGGAAAGGCTTTCCGCATTCCCGACAGGCCGCGGCGATCTGTTTCTGCAGGGCGGGCAGTTCCCAGAGCGGAACGTCATTCCCGAGGTCCCCCCTCGCGATCACGATCACATCCGCCCAGGGGAGAATATCCGGAAGGGCCTTCGCGCCTTCCCTGCTCTCGATCTTGGCAAAAATACGAAGGCCTCCTTCTCCGGCGAGTCCCTTTTCCCCGAGGATCTCACGGATCTGCCTGAGCTGTTCCCCGGAGGTCACAAAAGGCTGCATCAGCGCTGTCACCCCGTACTGGCGGGCACATCCGATATTCTCCAGATCCTGTTCGGTCAGGACCGGCATGGCGACCGATTTTCCGACGATCTTAATGCTCTTTCGTCCGGACAGCGCTCCTCCCCTGACAACTCTTGCGCAGATGCTCCGGCCGGCATCCTTATATCCGTCAGCTGTTAATTCGATCGCGCCGTCGTTCAGCAGGATGGTATCCCCGATCTCAATGGCGGAAAAGATCCTGGTGTCCAGACGTATGCCATCGCCGTTGTCGGCACATCCCTTCTCTTTCAGGATCACCGCCGCGCCTTCTTTCAGCTGCAGTTCTCTCTCCGGCGCCTCGATCCTCAGCTCCGGTCCCTGCAGATCGATCAAAAGATCCGCTTTGATACCGGTGAGTCGCTGCGCCTCCCTGTAGCTGTTCAGCCACTCTGCGCTCTTATGCAGGCTGGTATGGGACATGTTAAGGCGGATCCCCGTCATCCCCTCTTCCAGCATTTCTCTAAGGACCTGCTTATCCTTACAGGAAGGTCCCAGTGTTCCGAATATTTCTGTTTTGTTCTTACTCATTAATCCATTCTATGGTCACGCATACCGGACTCACTGCTTTTCCTGTGGCCAGCATGCAGTATAAATATAAGAAAAGCTTTGCAGAACATATATCTAATGATGCTGCCAGACGCCGTCACAGTGCCGTTTCATCGTCATCCCTGCTGAACAGTCTCACCGGCTCATATCTCTGCTCGATCCTGTGCAGGAAATGCATAACATCCCTCTCGCTCTGATAGCCCTGCGGGTTGATGACCTCTTCCGGCTTGAGCAGCGGTTCATCCACCTGCAGCATCTTCATCACTCTCTCTTTTGTCTTCTCCTGAACTGCGTCATGATGGTAAATATACAGGGAGCGAAGCTTCTCCCCTCCCGCCTGATGCCGGATCACATGGCGCACCGTTCCCCTGGTGAGCAGGTCTTTCAGGCTTTCCTCTATTTCACCGATCTCGTCTTCCTTGGCGATCACCTTCAGATAGATGATCTCGCTCTGATCATAGGCGTCATCTTCCAGATATCTGCGGTAAGGGGAGCGGCGCATTCTCTCGAAGACGTCCGATTCCTCGTCCCGCATCTTTCCGTTATGGAAAATACAGGTCCTGTCTTTGTGGATCGTGTAGGTAAAAAAGCTGATTCCCTGTTTCTCCATTCTTGCCTTCAGATCGGTCGAATCTTTTTCCAGCATTCTCTCGCACCAGAGATACCTGTTTTCATCCGCATCATAGATCGCCGCGCCATCCATGACGACCATCGGGACAGAGAACTTCGCCGGGTTCATCTGCAGGGCAAAAAATGCGGGCGCGTGCTCAGAGCAAAGGCAGATCCTCGCCCCGTCATTATACAGGGAATTCAGCCGGAACATAGCGGCGGGAGTGATGCGGGAGAGATTATCCGGCACAAGATCTTCCGTCTTGACAAAAAACACCAGGTTCTCCCTTTTGACTCTCGGCAGCCGGAAAGTATTGACGAAAATAGCGACTCCGGTTCCGATCAGGATATCCAGCATTCTGACATAGGACTGTTTCAGCGGCTCCTGTATATCCGGATAAGCAGCAACGACACAGATAAATACGATCGCAGCCAGACTCGATGTATCCGGTTTATCGATCAGGATCGTGCTGTATAAAGAGAGCAGGATCCCGATCCCCATCAGGCCGTACAGGATCACCATGTTCTCGCCCAGTGCCGGCGCCACGCTCAAAAGGAGCAGCAATGCCAGGCCCCACGCGCCGCCGATCAGGCTGGCAATAAAGCGGCTGATCGCAAACTCTGCCGCCGTTGAGACAAACGGCTGCATGCAGACGATAGCCGTAATGGCTGCCTCTGTCGGCATGGAACTGCCCCAATATCCGCGGCCGTAGTAGATCACCATACACAAAAATACGGCGACTGCTGTCTTAACGATCCTCTGTCCGATATGCGGCCAGTGGAAATTGCGTAACCATGTCATCTGTTATCCCCTTTTTCCTTACCTGCTGCCTGGATATATGATCATAAAAGGCAGCAGAATGTTTCCATTCCGCTGCCTCTGTCATCACATATTAATGATCACCCGTTTTCATTTTTTCTGACCGGATCCAGCGATAAAACATCTGTCGGGAAATTGATCCTGCCCTGCAGCCAGATCGTACCTTTGAATCTTCTGCCTGGCTTCGGCTCGCCGTACAGGTCCTTTGCCAGAATTGCCACGTCAAACTGCAGGCCGTTGCTGTCGATCGTCATGACATAAACCTTTTCCAGCGTCAGTCGGTTGACCAGTGTATGACAGGAGCGGATCTCCCCCATGACCGAGTAAAGATCGCATTCCGCCCCGTATGGCATAAAATAGGAATCTACCAGAGTATAAACATCTTCATACTGAATATGCGAGAGAACATTGGCATAGGTATCCATCTCCGCAATACTCAGCTCCTTCATAGCCGCTTCGTCGCCGCTCTTGGCCGCATTCATCAGCTGCCTTCTCTTGATCTCCGTGTTTTTCTTCTGCCGCCTGTCGGCATCCGATTTGTAGATCGGCAGCATGACGATCCCGTCGAGAGACAGTGCTGTCAGGCAGATCGATGTGTTAGCCATCGGCGCAAAACTGACATGCGTATTTTTGACATACTCGACGATATTGTGAAGCCGGTAGATCAGCGTCACGCCGACGCGCATATCATCGCAGACACCGGCGTAGGACTCCGAATCGATCCGTTTCTCGACAGAAGATTCCTCCCTCGTACTGATCTTCATCCCGCTTAAATACGGGTAAAAATACTCCGGAAAGAACTCATCGTTCTCATCAAACTGGCCGCACACGGTAATGCCGATATGATTGCCTTCCCCGCTTGTCTCGGAGAGCGCAATATTAAACTGCGCCAGCAGGCACTCCTCCTCGGTATCAAATGTCGTGTACGCGCGGTAAGCAGGAGTCTGGATCCCTTCTTCTATTAAATTGTACATCTCCTTCCGCTTCGGCGGATCGGAAAAGCCTATGGCTCTGAAATACTGATTCATTTATTATGGAAGAGTTCTCTCTGTTTCCTGTTTCCCGCAGCGCACACTGTAAAACGTCCTCTGTGATTCTGAAGTTTCAGCGTCACACCGTTAAGCGTCCTCTGTGATTCTGGAGTTCCAGCAGCGCCCCGTTAAGCGGTCTTTATGATTCTGGTATAACTCAGTTTTTGGGAGTCAGAACGGTCTGTCCGCCCATGTAAGGCTGCAGTGCCTTCGGGATGGAGACACTTCCGTCCTCATGCAGATTGTTCTCCAGAAGCGCGATGAGCATTCTGGGGGAAGCAACTACAGTATTGTTCAGTGTGTGGGCAAAATACTTTTTGCCGTCGCCGCCGTCTACGCGGATCTTGAGGCGTCTTGCCTGGGCGTCGCCGAGAGTAGAGCAGCTGCCGACCTCAAAATATTTCTTCTGTCTGGGGCTCCATGCCTCGACGTCGCAGGATTTCACTTTCAGGTCTGCCAGGTCACCGGAGCAGCACTCCAGCTGGCGGACAGGAATATCCATGCTGCGGAAAAGCTCAACAGTGTACTGCCAGAGCTTCTCATACCACTCCATGGACTCCTCAGGCCTGCAGACGACGATCATCTCCTGTTTCTCAAACTGGTGGATACGATAGACGCCTCTCTCCTCGATACCGTGAGCGCCCTTTTCTTTTCTGAAGCAGGGGGAATAGCTGGTCAGTGTCTGAGGCAGCTGATTTTCCGGAATGATCTGATCGATGAATTTACCGATCATGGAATGCTCGGAGGTTCCGATCAGATACAGGTCTTCACCCTCGATCTTGTACATCATGGCATCCATCTCTGCAAAGCTCATGACGCCTTCCACGACAGCACTGCGGATCATGAAAGGAGGAACATAATAGGTAAATCCCTTGTTTATCATAAAGTCTCTTGCATAAGAGAGAACAGCAGAGTGCAGTCTTGCGATATCACCTTTCAGGTAATAGAAGCCGTTGCCTGCTACGCGTCCGGCGGACTCCAGATCAATACCGTCGAACCTGTTCATGATATCCGTGTGATAAGGGATCTCGAAATCCGGAACGACGGGCTCGCCGAAGCGCTGTACTTCGACGTTCTCGGAGTCATCTTTTCCGATCGGGACGGAAGGATCGATGATATTCGGGATCACCATCATGTCCTTGCGGACGATCTCCAGAGCCTCTGCCTGGATCTGGTCGAGCTCCTCGATCTTCTTCTTGCCCTCAGCGACCTTTGCCTTTGCAGCCTCAGCGCCTTCCTTGTCGCCCTTGCCCATCAGCTGGCCGATCTCCTTGGAAGCCTTCTTGTTCTCAGCGCGGATGGCATCTGCCTCTGTCTGCGCCTTGCGGGCTTTCTCATCATATTCGATGACCTCGTCAACAAGCGGCAGCTTGGCATCCTGGAATTTCTTCCGGATGTTCTCCTTGACCAGTTCCGGGTTCTCTCTTAAAAACTTAATGTCGATCATTTTTATTTCCTCCTGCTGTATGAATTAACCGTACATTGCCTGTTCGAGCGCTTCATTTTCCTCTTTGCCCAGATCCACATCCGGTCTGCCGTCCCGGATCTGTTTGACATAGGAATAACAGCCGTCCACACTCTGGACGGTGTTGATGATCACGCCGTCATTATTTTCATTCAATAACGCGATGGAAGAGCTCAGATTCCCTCCCATCTGATTAAATGCATCATATTTGATCACGCCGACCTTCTGGATCGCGTTCCTGAGCCGGTCCTGAATCTCATCGATCTCCCGGTCTTCCCTGTCGAGGATCTGGTGGATCTCCTCATGCTCATCGAACATGCGGAGCATTGTGTCCTCCAGATTATCTCCGCCGGAACCCCTCGTAAAGCGCCTGAGCCGCAATTCCAGTTCCCTGCGTTTCCTGCTCTCAGAGGAAAGCATAAAAAACAGGACTGCGTTCAGAATCAGGGAGAGCAGGATCAAAAATATCATGAGACCTGTCAGACTCAGCAATTCGAATTCTCCGCCCATAATTAGTCTCTTTTCACTCAATGAGTTTGCTCATCAGATCTTCCAGTTCATCCGAGTTCGAAAACTCGATCTCAAGCTTGCCGGAACCGTCTTCCTTGCCCTTGATGCCGACCTTCATTCCCAGAGCCTGGTTTATTTCCCTTGCCAGATCCCTGTATATGATCTCCAGAGAGGCGTCACGCTGTTTTGATCCGGAAGGTGTTTTCTTTTTCTTAGACAGATCTTTGATGAGCTTTTCCACTTCGCGGACGCTCAGGTTTTCCCTGACGATCCTGTCGGCAAGCTCTTCCTGGAGCTTTGTGCTCTCAACCGGGATCAGGGCCCTGGCATGTCCCATGCTCAGGCTCCCGTCCACGATCATCTGCTGAACCTTATCCGATAGTTTCAGAAGGCGCATCGCATTGGTCACCGCCGTTCTGGATCTGGATACCTTTTCCGCGATCTCTTCCTGCTTAAGGCCGAACTCCTCCGCGAGACGCTTATAAGCGTTCGCCTCCTCGATTGGATTCAGGTCCTCTCTCTGGATGTTTTCGATCAGAGAGATCTCGACCCTTTCCTGCCTGGTATAATGCTTGACGATCGCGGGGATCTCTGTAAGACCCGCCATCTGGCTGGCGCGCCAGCGGCGCTCTCCGGCTATGATCAGGAACCTGTTTTCTTCTTCCTGAACGATGATAGGCTCCAGCAATCCATTGTTTTTTATGGATGCTGCCAGCTCTTCCAGCTCCTCTTTTTTGAAGTTTCTGCGGGGCTGCTCCCTGTCCGGCTCGATTTTTGAGATCCGGATCATTCGGACGAGTTCATTTCCGTCCTTTGCGCTCCCGGAAGCAGCGGCTCCTGCCGTATTGGCATTCTCATTTCCCAACGGTTTTCCGGGGATAAGAGAATCTAATCCTTTTCCCAGTCCTCCGCGTTTTTTAACTGCCATATTCTGACCTCACTGTACACTGATGGACTATTATCCGTTTCCTTGTGTTCATGATCTGTGAATAGGAACAGATCCGGAACATCTTTAGTATTTTGCCGAATTACCGAATCATTTCTGCTGCCAGGTCACGGTATGCCTTTGCGCCTGCTGATCTGGAATCATATAACGTGATCGGCTGTCCGTAGCTGGGCGCTTCCGCCAGGCGGACATTCCTCGGAATAACAGTATTATATACCTTCTGGTCTACATGTGTGCGGACATTGTCCACCACCTGCTCGGAGAGATTCGTCCTGCTGTCGTACATCGTAAATACGATTCCCTCGATATCCAGCTTTTCGTTCAGGCGCTCCCTGACCAGATTGATCGTATGGATCAGCTGGCTCAGTCCTTCCAGGGCATAATACTCGCACTGGATCGGGACCAGAACGGTGTCCGCAGCTGTCATGGCATTGACAGTGAGTACGTTCAGGGACGGAGGACAATCCATCATAATATAATCGTAATCATCCCTCACAAAATCCAGCGCTTCGCTCAGGATATACTCTTTTCTTTCGATTCCGATCAGCTCGATCTCAGCCGCTGCCAGATTTACATTGGACGGGATGATATCAATATTCTCCATCACGTTTCTGAGGATGGCATCATTCACCGAGCAATCATCCAGCATCAGCTCATAGATCGTATTTTCTACATTATTCTTATCAACACCAAATCCGCTGGTCGCGTTTCCCTGCGGATCTATATCGACCAAAAGGATCTTCTTTCCCAGTTCTGCCAGAGCAGCACTCAGGTTGATCGCCGTTGTTGTCTTGCCGACGCCGCCCTTCTGGTTTGCTATTGCTATGATCTTACCCATGTTTATTCCTTCCGAAATGCGTCTGAATGCTTAGCGTTCAGCCTACTAATATTAACACAGTCAACGCTTTTTTAGTATGAAAATGTTTCACGTGAAACATTCCTAATTCAGAGGGTCTTTAGCAGGTGTGCCGGCTTTTCTCGGATATTTCTTATCCGTAGCACGCACTTTATCAATTTTCATGAGGGTCCTGGAATATTCTGTGCCGGGCAGCTTAAACTCCTTCATCGTTTTCAGTTCTCCGCCCAGGATCTCCATAGCCCTGCCTGCTGCCTTTAGCTCCTCTTCGGCTTTTTCGGACTTATAAGCCACAAAACTCCCGCCCACCTTTACAAAAGGAAGGCAGTATTCGGACAGCGTTGCAATATTCGCAACAGCTCTGGATACTGCAAGATCATATTTTTCCCTGTGGTCTTTGTTCTTCGCCAGTTCTTCCGCCCTTGCATGAATACAGACCACATTTTTCAGATCCATTTTTTGGACAGTATCATTCAGGAACCCGATCCTCTTGTTAAGAGAATCCATCAGTGTGATCTGCAGGTTCGGAAAAGCAATAGCCAATACCAGGCCCGGAAAACCGGCCCCGGTCCCAACGTCGATCAATCTGAGACTTCCATTCTTCTGGTCAAGCGTTTTTCTGTCGATCAGATGAATTATACTCATACTGTCCAGAAAGTGTTTCTCATAGACCTCATGGATCTCGGTAATGGCAGTCAGATTCATGACCTCGTTCCATTGGATGAGGTTTTCATAAAAGATCCTTAATCTCTCTGCCTGTTCTCCTGTCAGATCAAAAGAGGGGTCCCATTCATACAGCCTGTTCTGAAGTTCTAAATCCAGTTCTGTCATATTCATTCCCATGCCGGTGCGCCGGCGCTTTTTCGCGCTATGCCTTTGTCAAAGCACCGGCACAATTTTAGCGCTATACCTGTGTCAGAGCACCGGCACAATTTTCGCTCTACCCATTCCGATATGCCGGCACATTTTCACACTTTGTCCATTCCGATGTACCAACACATTTTTACACTATACAATACCGGTACATCCGCAAAATGTTTCACGTGAAACATTTTGATTATCTTCCCTTTTCCAGATAGATCAGCAGCACAGCCACGTCAGCCGGCGTCACGCCGGACATGCGGGATGCCTGGCCGATGGAAGAGGGCCTTAACTCTTTTAATTTCTGCCTGGCCTCCAGGCGAAGGCTCAACACCTTGTCGTAATCGATGTCATCCGGGATCCTGCGGTTTTCCAGTTTATTAAACTGCTCTACCTGTTTTTTCTGCCGCTCGATGTATCCCTCGTATTTGATATTGATCTCGACCTGTTCCGTGATCTCTTTATCCAGCTCCGGGCGGTCCGGATCGATTCCGGAGAGAAGATCATAAGTCACTTCCGGACGGCAGAGCAGCTCTGCCAGCGTCGTACCAGTCTTCAGGGAAGCGGTACCAATGCTCTCCAGGTATTTCTGGGTCTCTGCGGCGGCACCAACTTTAATATTTTTAAGCCGGAGGATCTCTTTCGCCGTCATCTCCTCTTTATAACAGACATGCCGGTATTCCTCCTCTGAGATCAGGCCGACCTGATAGCCGTATTTCCGGAGCCGAAGATCTGCATTATCCTGGCGAAGAAGGAGCCTGTATTCCGCACGGGAAGTCATCATTCTGTACGGCTCCCTGTTATTCCGGCTGACCAGGTCATCGATCAGGACGCCGATATAGGCCTCGGACCTCTTCAGTACCAGGGGCTCTTTCCCCTGTAATTTCATAGCCGCATTGATCCCGGCGATAAGTCCCTGGGCTGCCGCCTCCTCGTATCCGCTGCTGCCGTTAAACTGTCCGGCGCAGAAGAGACCTTCCACTGCTTTTGTCTCCAGGGACTGCTTCAGGATATTCGCGTCGATGCAGTCATATTCGATGGCATAGGCATTCTTGACGATGCGGCAGTTCTCGAGACCCGGAACTGTTCTGTACATTCTCTGCTGGACGTCATCAGGCATAGAAGAGGACATACCGTCGACGTAGACCTCATTGGTATATCTTCCCTCGGGCTCAATGAAGACCTGGTGCCTGTTTTTCTCGGAGAACTTGATGACCTTATCTTCGATAGAAGGACAGTACCTCGGCCCTGTGCCCTCGATGATACCTGCATAAATAGGAGAGCGGTCGATATTTTCCCGAATGATCGAATGCGTCTCCTCGTTCGTATAAGTCAGATAGCAGGGGACCTGTTCGATCTGGACCGTCTCCGGATCCGTGGAATAAGAGAAGGGAATAACTCTCTCATCCCCGTACTGCGGAGTCATCTTTGAATAATCTATAGAACGACCGTCCATTCTGGCAGGCGTTCCCGTTTTAAAACGTCTCAGCTCTATTCCGATCCGATTCAGGGAATCCTTCAGGTACGTTGACCTCTGCATGCCGCTCGGTCCCGTCTCCGTAATAGACTCTCCCACCAGGCATCTCGCATTCAGATAAGTTCCCGTACAGATAATGGCAGCGCGGCAGGTATAGATCGTTCCGGTGTGTACCTTGACGCCGCATACCTTTCCATCTTCTGTCAGAATATCCGTGACCTCTGCCTGCCGGATCTCCAGATTATCCTGGCGCTCCAAGACCTTTCTCATCTCTCTGGAATACTCGGCCTTATCCGCCTGTGTCCTCAGCGAATGGACTGCAGGTCCCTTGGAGCGGTTGAGCATCTTGGACTGGATAAAAGTCTTATCAATATTTTTACCCATCTCTCCGCCGAGCGCATCGATCTCCCTGACAAGATGACCCTTGGACGATCCTCCGATATGGGGATTGCAGGGCATCATGGCAATGCTCTCGGTATTCATGGTAAATAAAACCGTCCTGAATCCAAGCCTTGCTGACGCCAGCGCCGCCTCGCATCCGGCATGGCCTGCCCCGATCACGCAAATATCTGTTTCAATTGTGTAATGTTTAATATTATCCATTTTGTAATTTTATATCTTACTTATTTTTCTTACCTATTATTCTTAGTTATTATTGAATGATGGATGTTTGCAGAATCTGCTGTGCATGAGTGCTTAGATCCACTTCATCCATTGTTATTGAAAAGAGGGATGAAGATCAATGTTCACATTGATCTTCAAAGCCGACTGTCTGAGTGCCCGGTCATCAGAGCGGGCACGAGTTTGGAGGCGGTGCCCGATTGCAAAGAACAAGGGATGTTAGTGGATCTGCACGAAGAAACCGCAAATTCTGTAAACATCCATCTTTAATGAATGTTCTTATTTGCCAAGGCAGAACCTCGAAAAGATCTCCTCAACCAGATCATCCTCAACCGCCTCGCCCAGGATCCTTCCAAGACTCGTATAGGCATTCATCAGATCGATCGAGAAGAAATCTTCCGACAATCCCTGCTCAATACTGTTCCTGACAAGCTTCAGGGACTGCAGAGCCTGGACGGCTTCCTGTTTCTGCCTGACGTTGGAGAGGAAGACTTCATTCTTTGCCGTCAGCTCTCCTGTCCTGAACATCTGAGCGACCCTGTTTTTAAAGTAATCCATTCCTTCCCCCGTCGTGAGGGAGATCGACATGAATTCCACGTTTTTATAAGTGATATTTACTTTCTTATCTTCTACCTCTGTCCGGGTCCCTGCATTCTTATATTCTTCAGCGGAACCCTCTTCAGCGCTGTCGGGCACGATCCCGGGCATCCTGAACAGATTCCTGACCTCTTCGGCACTTGTTTTTGAAGGCAGGTCGGACTTGTTCATCAGGACGATGCAGCGTATTCCCTCTCTCAGCCTGCGTACCAGGAGACGGACGATCTCTCTGTCTTCCTCATCGATCCCGATGGATGTATCCAGCATCATCAGGATCAGATCCGCTCTCTCGGTTGCCTTTACAGCCCTCTCAACACCTATCTTTTCTACCGTATCCTCTGTCTTATGAATTCCGGCAGTGTCCGTAATATTAAGGACCAGGTCTCCCAGCCTTACGGATTCTTCCAGCGTATCCCTGGTAGTTCCGGGAATATCCGTGACGATCGCCCTCTCCTGTCCGGACAGATAATTTAATAAGGAAGACTTGCCTGCATTCGGCCTGCCGACGATCACCGTGCGGATCCCCTCTTTCAGGATCCTGCCATTCTCGGAAAAATCGATGATCCTGTTCAGTTCCTCAATGATCTCATTGCACTTGCCTGAAAGCCTGTCAGGATATCCATCCAGGGAATAGTTCTCCGGATCATCAAGTGCAGACTCTATAAAGGCGATCTCATACAGGATCTTTTCCCTGAGTGCGCGGATCTGTTTTGACACAGAACCTTCCAGCTGGGCGATCGATGTTTTTCTCGCAAATTCATTATTGGAGGAGATCAGGTCCATGACCGCTTCCGCTCTGGCCAGATCGATCCTGCCTCCCATAAAAGCTCTCTTGGTAAATTCTCCGGGCGCAGCCATCCTGGCCCCGTTATTCAGAGCAAGCTCCAGGATCCTGTTCATCAGATAGACGCCGCCATGCGTATTGATCTCGACGGTATCCTCCGTGGTATAACTGTGCGGATGGTGCATGACGGTGACCATGACCTCATCAATGATCTCATCCTGCGCATCCGGGTCCACAATAAATCCGAAATGGATCGTCCCGGGAGCATAGGACAGCAGGACCCGCTGGTTATTCTTATTCCGAAACATCCTGTCCCCGATCGGAAGGGCCTCCGGCCCGCTGACCCTGATGATCCCGATCCCGGACTCCGATAATCCTGTCGCGATCGCCGCTATAGTATCACTCTGCAAACTGTCAAATGTCAGTGCCATATTTCTTTTCTTCCTGGAAATCTGAGATTCAGTTATTACTATAAAACAAAAGGAAGCTGCTTATATTATAACAGCTTCCTTACGTAAAATTTATTTTTTGAGTGTCACGACAACTCTTCTGTAAGGATCCTCTCCTTCGCTGTATGTCGTCACATAATGATCGGACTGAAGGGCAGAGTGGATGATCCTTCTCTCGTAAGGGTTCATCGGCTCAAGAGCAACGCTCTTTCTGGTTCTCTTGACCTTGGAGGCAATGTTCTTTGCGAGATTTTCCAGAGTCTTCTTTCTTCTCTCTCTGTAATTCTCCGTATCCGCCTTGACGTGAATATATCCTTCGACATCTTTATTCACGATCAGACTGGCAAGATACTGGATCGAATCCAGGGTCTGTCCGCGCTTGCCGATCAGAACGCCCATCTCATCGCCGTCGAAATCCAGTGTAAGGATATTCTCCTCTTTATCAAAGCTGCTGCTGATCGTAACCTGATCAAGCTTCATAGCAGCGAACATGGCCTTTAAGAAGTCCTCAGCCCTGTTCCTTGCGGCTTCGATCTGCTCATCCGTGTACTCATGCTTGAGCTCTTCGGCCTTCTTTTTCTCTTTGGCCTCATGAAGAGCAACAGCCTCGCGGATTGCTTCCTGTTCTCTTAATTCGCGCTCACGGTCTCTTACATCCCTGCGTCTTCTGTCAGAGCGGTCGCGGTCAGATCTGCGGGGTCTGTCATATCTGTCCTTTTTATAGGAATCTCTTTCTCTTGCAGAATGTCTCTCCGGTCTCTTTTCAGAAACGGTCTCCTCTGTGGCCGGAACAGCTGCGGCTGCCTCCGGGGCAGCGCTTACTTCCTCCGCGTCGACACTCTCATGTACATTTTCAAGGACATCTCCCATGACCTTGTCCGTTCTGGGAGTCATATCCTTGGCCTTTGCCTTAATCACAGCATTTCTGGCATTAAATCCGAGAAATCCGGCACTTCCCTGATCGACTACGATATAGTCGAGTCTGTCACTGGTCACTGAAAATCTCTGGCACGCCGCCGTGATGGCATCATCTAATGTTTTCTCGGAAAACTCTATATAATCCTGTGCCATATATTATTTCATCCATCCTTTCCGTAGATTCCTGAAGAACTGAAAGCCCAGCCTTAGAATCTAAATAAGAAAGCTGCAATCGCAGTTATTTCTTATTACTATTATTATTGGCTTCATTGAAATCGCGGACCATGTTGGCCTTGGATGCCAGTGAACCCGGCTTGTAGTTCTTGTTCTGATAGGTCTGTTTAGCCTTTTCAAGCTGCTTGGTCTTTTCAGGATCCGATACGGAAGATGCCGCTTTCTGAGCCTCCATGTTCTTGGTGTTCATGTTGGCGTAATTCTGCATCATTCTCTCGGAAACAGTAGGCTTGTTGCCTCTTCTCTCCGCCTTCTTTTTCTGTTTTGCTCTCTGCTCCTCAATGTAAGCATCCATATCCATCTTGTCGATGCTCTTGTTGATGAACACCTGCTGGACACTTCTGATAACAGAACCGGCGATCCAGTAAAGTCCCATACCTGCAGGAAGCGTGAAGCAGAACCATGCGGACATGATCGGCATCGTGTAGTTCATCATCTTCATGGAGCTGGCCATGGAGTCCTGCTGCTGGTTTCCTGTGGACTGCTGCTGAGGCTGAGGCATCAGGGCCACGTTGATAAGCTGTGTGATCGCAGCCAGAGCCGGAACCATAACGGCAGCAATAACGCCGAAAACAGAACCGTTGGAAAGAGCTTCCTTCATGGTAAACCACGGAGAGTTTCCGATGTTAAGACCGAGGAAGTTGTTGAAAATATTAAGTTGTGATACAGTTTGTGTTATATCTCCGGAGAGATTGGAAAACTGTGCGGAAAGAGCATCCCAGTCTGCTGTGGAAAAGCGGTTCAGAACATCGATGAAGGTATTCTGGACATAGCTGGTCACGCCGTTTGTAAAATTCTCGTTGGTGAACTGTCTTGCAAACATCTGCGCAGCTGTCGTGCCCTGCAGATATTCGGAAGCGCCGCTCTGACTGATCAGATTGTCAACGAGAGGGAAGAACGCATTCTTGACCTGTGTGACATATGCAGGGAAATTGTAGATGACCCTGTACAGTGCGAACAGGATCGGCATCTGGATCAGGAGCTGTACGCAGCTTCCGGAAGGGGACACGCCATATTTTTTATACACAGCCTGTGTCTCTTCGTTCATCTTCATTGCCGAATCATTGTCGGTCTTACCCTTGTATTTTTTCTGGATCGCCTGGAGTTCCGGCTGCATTTTTGTCTGGAGCTTGGAGAACTTCTGCTGCTGGATCGTCAGCGGCATCAGGCACATATAAATAACGAGTGTGAAGATAATGATCGCCAGACCGATATTCGGAAGGCCGATCTTATCGAGGATAAAGAAAATACCGTTCATCAGATAGCCGAGCAGGGTCGCTACGGGTCCGATGATAAAGCCGGTGGATTTGGTGAGGATCTGCGGATATACCAAAATCTTTCCTCCTTTTTAAACAGGAACAACGAATTGATTCCCGCAGTACGTCATACTGCGGAGCTGCACAGGATCTGTGCAGTTATGGAACGGGATCGTATCCTCCATGTGAGAACGGGTTGCATCGCAGGATTCTCCATAAAGCCAGCAGGCCTCCCTTGACGGCGCCGTATTTGCGGACCGCCTCAAGGCCGTATTCCGAACAGGTCGGAATATAAGGGCATTTTGTCGTCTTCATGGGAGAAATATACTTGCGGTAAAACAGGATCCCCGCGATCATCACATTTTTGGGAAGATCCCTGTTCAGTATCTTCGTGATTTTCACTTCATCTGCCTCCCAATATAAGTTCTGCAAATGATGATCTACTCTGTTTCCGAATGATACATACCTGAAGATCTTAACAGACTGATGAGCGCCTTTTCGATCTCATAATAACTGGCACCGTTAGCCGATCTGCGCCCAACGACAACAAGATCCGCCCCGCATACAGCCGAACCGCTATCGGCCGGACAGAAGATCTGTCCTTCATGCAGGCGGTAACATTCCCTGACCAGCCTTTTGATCCTGTGCCTGACGACACTGTTCCCGATCTTTTTGCTGACCGATATCCCGATTCTGCAGTACTCCTGTTCCTTTTTCAGGACATAGAGCACAAGATATCTGTTTGCATAGGATCTTCCGGCTTTATATACCAGTCTGAAGTCTTCGTTTTTCTTGATACCGAACATTGAATTCAAATAAAGCAAAAGCCGCATAACTGCGGCTCTGACTTTGTATATCGATTTATACAGTTAACTGTGCTCTGCCCTTAGCTCTTCTGGCTGCAAGAACCTTACGTCCGCCGGCAGTCTTCATTCTTGCTCTGAAGCCGTGAACCTTGGAACGCTGTCTCTTTTTAGGCTGGAATGTCATTTTTGCCATGAGATAAACCTCCTTTATATAAACATGATCTGATCATTGCAGATTCCATACGGATCTGCCTGTAGTTTCCATAATGAATTTATGCAGAATCTTTATAGAACAGCTTTCTCATTATATTCTATGAATTTGTCAACGTCAAGTAAAAAACGTGATATTTACAGGCTTTGCAGGCTCTGGAGCCGAATCAATATATTGATTCTGGAAATTTTTTTTCACCATATTTTGTATTTTAAAATTATCCACGGAATTATCCTTCTGCATTAATTTATCCACATTTTGTGGATAAGTTGTGGATAACGCGCGATTTTTGCCCGAACATATATTTTGGCGCCGCGAAATCAAGACTGTATATTTCAATAAAACAGGAAGTTGTTGATTTGTGATTTTAGTTATCCACATTTACACAATAAATTGTGGATAACCCTATTTATACACATTTTTATTCACTTTTCCACCAATTTGAAACTTTTTCCAAAAAGGTTTAAGATTACAAAACGCGAGAAAAATAAGGGGTCAGCAGTCATGAACAGAAACGAACTGCAGAAGAACTGGACTTCTGTCAAAGAAAAAATGAGAGACGAATACGGCATAACCGACGTCTCCTATGATACCTGGATCAAGGATCTCACACTTCAGTCCATATCCGGTAACCAGATCACCATTGCTATTCCTTCAGATAACCCGATGATGCTCAGTTATCTGAACAACAGATACAAAGATATATTTACCGCTGCATTATCAGAGGAACTGGGCGAAATGATGAGTATCAGCTTCGTCCTGAATTCCGCTGTCAATGAGGAGGACAATGAGGAGCCGTCCTTAAAGTCTGCCCTGGCCCATGCGGAAAATGCCAATCTGAATGCCAAGTATCGCTTTGATACCTATGTTGTAGGCAGCAATAACAGGCTGGCTCATTCGGCATGCCTTGCCGTAGCGGAATCACCGGGCGGAGTATATAATCCTCTGTTTCTTTACGGAGGCGCAGGACTCGGCAAAACGCACCTGATGCATTCCATCGGGCATTTTGTCCTGGAACAGAATCCGGACAAGAAAGTCCTTTACGTCACCAGCGAGCAGTTTACAAACGAGGTCATCGAGTCCATCCGAAGCGGTAATGCCGCATCCATGGCAAAACTCAGGGACAAATACCGCACGGTGGACGTGCTCCTGATCGATGATATCCAGTTTATTATAGGAAAGGAATCCACACAGGAAGAGTTTTTCCACACCTTTAATGAGCTGCATGCCGCAGGAAAACAGATCGTACTCTCCTCCGACCGGCCGCCCAGAGAAATGGAAACTCTGAATGAGCGTTTCCGCTCCCGCTTTGAGATGGGACTGATCGCGGATATCCAGCCGCCGGACTATGAGACCAGGATGGCGATCCTGCGCAGGAACATGGAGCTGCAGCACAATAAGCTCGATGACAATATCCTGGAGTACATCGCTTCCAATATTAAATCCAATATCCGGGAACTGGAAGGCGCCTACAACAAGATCATCGCCTACTCCAAGCTCAACAGAGTGGAGATCACCCTGGAAAATGCGAGGGAAGCCCTGAAGGATATCATCTATCCGGATGAAGCGCACACGATCACTCCCAAGCTCATCGCCGCCGTGGTCTGTGACCATTACGGCGTCAAGATGTCCATGGTCGCCTCGAGAAAGAAAAACGCGGAGTGCGTCGTCCCCCGCCAGGTCATCATGTACCTGTGCAGAGAATATACCAATGAGACGCTGGACAGCATCGCGAGACTCCTCGGCAAAAAGGATCACTCCACGATCATGCACGGCGTAGATAAGATCCGCAGCGAGATCAACACGAACAGCGAACTGAAGGCAAATATAGACATCCTGAAGAACAAACTCGGCGTCTCCGAATGATTCAGGACCGTAAAAAGAGGGTATTGTGGACAGACGGCCGCAATACCTTCTCTTTTCCTTAAAAACACGCGTATCCCGCCATTGTGGAATTGTTGAAAACGAAATTGTTGATTAAGTGGAAGAAAAAAGGCGATACCGAGAAACTTCCTATTATAATAGGCGGGCAAACGACATGAGGGATCTCATTTTTCAAAAATGTCGAAATTTGGCTTTATTTTCACATTTAAAGGGGCGCGTTATAAACAGTACGGCGGAGCCCCTTTTTCGTTGCTAATGAGCCTTTTTAAGCGTATAATATAGGGAGTTGTCCCCTTTTTACCGGACATTACGATTATTTATTACTATTCTAAACATTTAGACTGCATCCGCAGTCATGCATTTCTTAGTTATAGCAGCCGTTCACAGGAATGTGAATTGCCGCATGGTTTTCGTTTACTGACATAAGGACTCTACTGATTATGAAAATTAAAGTTGAAAAACAGAACCTGATGGAAGCTGTCAATATCGTCTCCAAAGCTGTTCCCTCCAAGACGACCATGTCCATACTGCAGTGCATCCTGATCGATGCATCGACAGAGTCGGTCAGACTGATCGGCAACGACACGGAGCTGGGGATCCAGACAGAGGTCGATGGCATCATTGAGGAACACGGGATCATTGCCGTTGATGCGGCTATTTTTTCCAATATCGTGCGCAAGCTCCCGGACGGTACGGTCCTTATCAATGCGGAAAATGAGAGAGTCATGATCCGCTGTGAGCAGGCCAAGTTTAATATTCTTGGAAGAGACGGCACGGATTTTACCTATCTGCCCGAGATCGAGAGAGAATATGCCATCAGTGTTTCCCAGTTTACACTGCGCGATATTATCAGCAAGACGATCTTCTCTATTTCCGGAAATGACAGCAACAAGATGATGACCGGAGAACTGTTTGAGATCAATGAGAATACGCTGCGCGTCGTGGCACTGGACGGACACCGGATCTCGATCCGCAAGGTGGAACTCAGGGAGAGCTATGGGAATAAAAAGGTCATCATTCCCGGCAAGACCCTCAGCGAGATCAGCAAGATCATCAGTGGCGACATGGAAAAAATGGTGAATATCTATTTCTCCGACAAACATGCCCTGTTTGAGTTCGATAATACGTTGGTCGCCTCCAGATTGATCGAGGGAGAATATTTCAATATAGACCAGATGCTCTCCAACGATTATTCCACACATATCCGCATCAACAGACAGGAGCTTCTCTCCTGCCTTGACCGCGCGACTCTTCTTGTCAAGGAAGAGGATAAAAAGCCGATCATCCTGCTCATCAGGGATGAGACAGTGGAGCTCAAAATCAATACGACGATCGGCAGCATGGATGAGGTCATTGCCATCGACAAGTCAGGCGACGATCTGAATATCGGATTTAATCCCAAGTTCCTGATCGACGCCCTGCGTTCCATCGACGAGGAGGCTGTGGATATCTATCTGCTCAGCTCCCGCGCTCCCGCATTTGTAAGGGATGAAGGCACATACTGCTATCTGATCCTGCCTGTCAACTTTATCAATATAGATTGATTTATCACGGATACATTTTATGGAAATTACGATCAGAGATGAATTTATCAAGCTTGGCCAGCTTTTAAAACTGGCCGGGATCGCCGGTTCCGGAATCGATGCCAAGATCATGATCGAAAATGGTGAGGTCACGGTCAACGGAGAGACAGAGCTGCGGCGCGGCAAGAAGATCCGCGAAGGGGATGTTGTTGCTGCCGATGGTACGACGATCACAGTAAAGAGCCTTATGTAACCATCCATTCAGGCAGCCCGAAGCACGACCGGTAATCATATGTATATTAGAGAACTGCAGCTCAGGGATTTCCGCAGCTATGAGAATCTGGCTATGGAATTCTCTGAGGGTACCAATATTTTATACGGAGATAATGCCCAGGGAAAAACGAACATTCTGGAAGCATTATATATGGTGGCCACCACCAAATCCCACAGGGGCGTCAAGGACAGGGATCTGATCCGCTTTGGAAATGAAGAGGGGCATATCCGCGCCGTGATCATCAAAAACGGGATCGATTACCAGGTGGATATGCATCTTCGCAGCAGCAAGACGAAGGGGATCGCCATCAACGGCCAGAGGATCAAGAGGGCTTCCCAGCTGATCGGTCTGCTGCACATCGTCTTTTTTTCTCCCGAAGATCTGACGATCGTCAAGAACGGCCCCGCCAACAGAAGACGGTTTATAGATATGGAGCTGTGCCAGCTGGACGAATCCTATCTGTATAACCTGAATCATTACAACAAGATCGTTGAGCAGAGAAACAAGCTCCTCCACGATATTTATTATACTCCGGCCCTGGAGAGCACACTGGAGATCTGGGACGATCAGCTTGCCGATTACGGAGAAAAGATCATTCTCCGCAGGCAGTCCTTTATTGAGGACCTGAATAAGGTGATCGGAGATATCCATCTGCATCTGTCCGGAGGCAAAGAGCATCTTTCGATTCTCTATGAACCTGATACTGCCGCACAGGATTTCCGCTGCAGGATCAGGGCGTCTCATGAAAGAGATAAATATTTAAAATCCACTTCTGTAGGTCCTCACAAGGATGATTTTTCTTTTATCAGCAATGATATCGATCTGAGAAAATTCGGCTCGCAGGGTCAGCAGAGGACCTGTGCGCTTTCCCTTAAGCTTGCAGAAATCCGGCTGGTCAAGGATCTGATCGGTGATTCCCCTGTGCTGATGCTGGATGACGTTCTGTCCGAGCTGGACAGCAACAGGCAGAATTATCTGCTCGATCATCTCGGAAATATCCAGACTATGATCACATGTACAGGACTGGATGAGTTCGTCAACAACCGTTTTTCCATCGACAAGCTTTACAGGGTCGAAAACGGGACTGTCAGAAATGTGAATGCTCAGGATGCGGAACAGACGCTGCAGGAAGAGCAGGCGGAAGAAACAGGCACTGTTTAAGTGTTTATTGAATAGATTATAGTAACTGTTCAAAACAGATACAGATGCTGCATGAATAGTATTAGGAGATCTGGCGTGGAAGATAAGAAAATCAATGAATTGCTGGAAAGAGCCGCACAGGATGCAGCACAAGCTCCTGCTGAGGAAAATACGGAAGGCTACGAAGAGGATTTTGCAGAGAACAGCCGCGAATATGCCGATGACAATGTAAAGGATACAAAGGACGTCGGCGAATACAGCGCTGACGATATTCAGGTCCTCGAAGGCCTGCAGGCAGTCAGGAAGCGTCCCGGTATGTATATCGGAACGACGTCTTCAAGAGGCCTGCACCATCTTGTCTATGAGATCGTGGATAACTCTGTCGACGAAGCCCTGGCGGGATTCTGTTCCCACATCGAAGTTTCGATCAATCCCGGAAACTCGATCACTGTCACGGATAACGGCCGCGGTATTCCCGTCGGTATCAATCATAAAACCGGAAAAACGGCCGTAGAGGTCGTTTACACGATCCTGCACGCCGGCGGAAAATTCGGCGGTGGGGGATACAAGGTCTCCGGAGGACTTCACGGAGTCGGTGCGTCTGTCGTTAATGCGCTTTCTTCCTGGCTGGAGGTAACGGTCCGCCAGGGCGGCAAGATCTACCAGATGCGTTTTGAGGACGGCGGAAAAACTGTCCAGAACCTTCACGAGATCGGTACCTGTGATGAAAAGGATACAGGTACGAGTGTGACCTTCCTTCCGGATCCGGAGATCTTCCGCGAGACGACGGTCTACGAGTACGATGTCATTCTGCAGCGCATGAGAGAGATGGCCTTCCTGACAAAGGGCCTTAAGATCACGCTGCGGGATCTGAGAGAGGAAGAAGTCAAAGAGGATGTCTTCCATTACGAGGGAGGTATCCGGGAATACGTCACGTATCTGAATAAGAGCAAGACGGCGCTGTATGAGGACGTCCTGTATTTTGACGGGACAAAGAATAATGTCTATGTCGAAGTTGCCATGCAGCACAACGACGCATACAACACCAGCGAGTATTCCTTCGTCAACAATATCAATACTCCTGAGGGCGGCATGCACCTCGTTGGATTCCATAATGCCGTCACCAAGACTTTCAATGATTACGCGAGGAAAAACAACATCCTCAAGGAAGCGGATCCGAATCTCTCCGGCGAGGATATCAGGGAAGGCCTGACGGCGATCGTTTCCGTCAAGATCGAGGATCCCCAGTTTGAGGGACAGACAAAACAGAAGCTCGGCAACGTAGAGGCGAGAGGCGCCGTTGACAACATCGTCTCCGAGAAACTCAAATACTATCTGGAGCAGAATCCTTCCGTAGCGAAGACGATCTGTGAAAAATCCCTGCTGGCGCAGCGCGCCCGCGAGGCAGCCCGCAAGGCGAGAGACCTGACCCGGAGAAAGACGGCGTTAGAGACCATGTCCCTTCCCGGCAAGCTGGCTGACTGCTCGGATAAAGATCCCAAGAACTGCGAGATCTTCCTGGTCGAGGGTGATTCCGCAGGCGGCTCCGCAAAGAGCGCAAGAAGCCGTGCTACCCAGGCAATCCTGCCTCTCCGCGGAAAGATCCTGAACGTGGAAAAGGCAAGAGAAGACAGGATCTATGCCAACGAAGAGATCAAGGCCATGATCACCGCCTTCGGCACAGGTATTCATGATGAATTCGATATTTCAAAGCTTCGCTATGACAAGATCATCATCATGACGGATGCCGATGTCGACGGAGCCCACATCGATACACTGATGCTCACCTTCCTGTACAGATTCATGCCGGAGCTGATCCGCCAGGGTCATGTCTATCTGGCCATGCCTCCTCTGTACAAGCTGGAAAAGAATAAAAAGGTCTGGTACGCCTACAGCGATGAGGAGCTCAACAACATCCTCCAGGAAGTCGGGCGCGACAGCAACAACCGCATCCAGCGTTACAAAGGACTGGGAGAGATGGATCCCGAGCAGCTGTGGGAGACGACCATGGATCCCAACCGCAGGATCTTAAAGCGCGTCGGCATCGATCCGGAATCTGAGTCCGAGGTCGATCTCACCTTTACGACCCTGATGGGAGACAAGGTAGAGCCCCGCCGCGAGTTTATTGAAAAGAATGCCAGGTTTGTCCAGAATCTGGATATCTGATAACGGGATCGCAGTAAGATCAATATTCTGCAGGCTTAACGTATTTTCGGCACAGACTGCCGTAAATGCGTCGGCCGGATAGAGAGATAAAACATGGATGATACTATTTTTGACAGAATTCAGGACGTAGACTTAAACCGGACCATGCGCAACAGCTACATCGATTATGCGATGAGCGTCATTGCCTCCCGTGCCCTGCCGGACGTCAGGGACGGCCTTAAGCCGGTTCAGAGACGTATCCTGTTCGCTATGAGCGAGCTGGGCAACAGTCCTGACAAGCCGCACAGAAAATGTGCCCGTATCGTCGGCGATACGATGGGTAAATATCACCCCCACGGCGACAGCTCCATTTACGGAGCCCTGGTCTACATGGCCCAGCCGTGGTCAGTCCGCTACACGCTGGTAGACGGACACGGAAACTTTGGGTCCGTGGACGGAGACGGCGCTGCGGCTATGAGATATACGGAAGCCCGCCTTACGAAGATCTCCATGGAAATGATGGCGGATCTGAATAAGGATACCGTGGATTTCGTCCCGAACTTTGATGAGACGGAAAAAGAGCCCGCTGTCCTGCCGGCGAGATTTCCGAACCTCCTTGTCAACGGCACGACAGGTATCGCGGTCGGTATGGCGACCAACATTCCCCCTCACAATCTGCGTGAGGTAGTTGCCGCCTGCACAAAGATGATCAACAACAGGATCGAGGAGGACAGGGACACCCAGATCGAGGAGATCCTGGATATCGTCAAGGCTCCTGATTTCCCCACCGGCGGCGTGATCATGGGACTTGCCGGCGCAAGAGAAGCTTACATGACCGGCAAGGGCAAGGTCATCACAAGGGCTGTGACGAATATCGAGTCCATGGCCAACGGAAAGAGCCGTATTGTTGTCACGGAGCTCCCTTACCTTGTCAACAAGGCAAATCTGATCAAAAATATCGCGGATCTTGTCAAGAACAAGAGAATCGAAGGAATCACGGATCTGCGCGATGAGTCCGACCGCGAAGGTATGCGGATCGTCATCGAGCTGCGCCATGATGCAAACGCGAATGTGGTGCTGAACCAGCTCTTCAAGCACACGCAGATGCAGGATACCTTCGGCGTGATCATGCTCTCTCTTGTCAACAACGAGCCGAAGGTCCTGAATATCCTCGAGATGCTCAAGTATTATCTGCTGCATCAGGAGGATGTCGTCACCAGGAGGACCAAATACGACCTCAATAAAGCGGAGGAGAGAGATCATATCCTGCAGGGTCTGCTCGTTGCCCTGGATAATATCGACGAAGTCGTCAGCATCATCCGGCACAGCAAAAATGTGCAGGAGGCAAAGGCTTCCCTGATCGAGAGATTCGGTCTTGATGACGCCCAGGCCCAGGCGATCGTGGACATGCGTCTGCGCGCTCTGACAGGTCTGGAAAGAGACAAGCTGGAAGCGGAGCATGCGGAGCTGTTAAAGACGATCGAGAGACTCAAAGCAATCCTCGGGGATGAGAAGCTCCTGCTGGCAGTCATTCGCGATGAAATGAACGTGATCGCGGAAAAATACGGCGATGACCGCCGCACCAAGATCGATTACAACGCCGAGATGTCCGATTTCGAGATCGAGGATCTGATCAAGAATGAGAACGTCGTGATCACGAGAACGAATCTCGGTTATATCAAGCGCATGACAGTGGATAACTTCCATGCGCAGAACCGCGGCGGCCGCGGAATCAAGGGTCTCCACACGATCGAGGAAGATTATATTGAGGATCTGCTGATGACAGCGACCCACAATATGATCCTGTTCTTCACGAACAAGGGAAGAGTTTACAAACTCAAGACCTATAAGATCCCGGAGGCATCCAGGACTTCCAGAGGAACAGCGATCGTCAACCTCCTCCAGCTCGAGCCGGATGAGAAGATCAGTGCTCTGATCCCGTTTGACGATTATGACAAGAGCAAAGACCTCTTCTTTGTGACGCGCAAGGGTATCGTCAAGAAGACCAGCAATGCTGATTTCGCAAACATCAGCAGGAAGGGTATCCGCGCGATCAACTTAAACGACGACGATGAGCTGATCGAAGTCAAGCAGACCTCCAGGGGGGATGAGATCTATATCGTAACCAAGTACGGTATGGCTATCCGCTTCAAGGAGGATCAGGTAAGACATACCGGACGCAGCTCCATGGGCGTCAAGGGAATTGAACTGCAGGATGATGACGAGGTCGTCGGAATGCAGCTTGGCCATCAGGGTGATTCCCTGCTGATCGTTTCCGAAAAAGGTATGGGCAAGAGAAGCGTCCTTGATGATTTCCGTCTCCAGAAGAGAGGCGGCAAGGGCCTTAAGTGCTACAGGATCACGGAAAAGACAGGAAATGTCGTCGGCGTCAAGGCAGTTACGGATGATCACGAGATCATGATGATCACCTCTGCCGGCATCATTATCCAGATCCGCATGAATGAAGTCAGCGTCCGCGGCAGGATCACCTCCGGCGTCAAGCTGATCAATCTTGAGGAAGGCGTCAAGGTCGTCGCTATAGCAAAGGTCCGCGACGATATTGAAGATGAAAAAGATGCGGACGGAACGGATGCAGAGGATTCTTATTCAGAGAATAATTTGAATGAAGAGATAAATTAAATAAGATCATATAAATGAAAATACCGGATGGATCATTCCACCCGGTATTTTTACGTTAAAAAATATTATAATGATTTTTCAGCCGTGAAGGCCGTCTGTCTGTCTCTGCATGTCCTCCACGACGATATCATAGATCTCGCCGAGGGTGCGGCAGTACTCGAGAACGAGCCAGGGCTCGTTTGTGTGGTAATGAAGCTTGACAGTAGCCTTTTCTCCGCCGAAATCGTCCTCGCCGGTATCGCCGGCGACGATCAGGCTGTCTCCGTTAAAAGTATCAATGATATGGTCGCGGATCTCATCGACAAGATCATCGCACTCGTCATCATCGGCACCGTAGACATCCAGCAGGAGCTGTGTGTCATATCTGAATTCAATGATTTCTTTATGTTCCATATATTTATCCTTTTCCTGTTATATTCGCGTCATCTTTGATAAATCGCTCTGCCTGACTATTATATACTGTTCAGGCAGTAAATGTGTAAGTTTTTCGCGAGATACAGCAAGTTATTCTTCGGTTTCTTTACTATCAGCGGCCACGGTACTGTCCGTATCCTCAGCAGGCTCGGTTTTTTTGTCTTCCAGCTGGGGCTTGCGGTTTAGGATCTCCATGAACTCTTCGCCTGTGATCGTCTCCTTCTCATAGAGGAATTTGGCGATCTCATCGAGCTTGCTGCGGTTTTCCGTCAGGATCTTGCGGGCCTTCTGGTGCTGCTGCTCGACCAGGGCGACGACCTGTCTGTCGATCTCCGTCTGGGTCTCGGGTGAGCATGCGAGGGAAGAATCTCCGCCGAGATACTGGTTGCTGACTGTCTCGAGCGCGACCATGCCGAAGGTGCTCATTCCGTACTGGGTGATCATCTGTCTGGCGAGCTTTGTCGCCTTCTCGATATCATTGGAAGCACCCGTCGAAATGGAATTAAAGACGACCTCTTCCGCAGAGCGTCCGCCGGTCAGCGTCGCGATCTCCGCCATCAGCTCTTCCTTGCTGACAAGGTAGTGATTGCCGGAATCGACCTGCATGGTGTAACCGAGGGCACCGGAGGTGCGGGGGATGATGGTGATCTTCTGGACAGGAGCCGTGTGTGTCTGCATGGCGGCGACCAGGGCGTGTCCGACTTCGTGGTAGGAGACGACCAGTTTTTCCTTGTCGGTCAGGATCGCATTCTTCTTCTGGTATCCTGCGATGACGACCTCAATGCTCTCCTCCATATCCTCCTGGGTGGCGAACTTCCTGCCGTTTCTCACGGCGCGGAGAGCGGCTTCGTTGACGATATTGGCGAGCTCTGCACCGGAAGCGCCGGCGGCCATTCTGGCGATCTTGTTAAAGTCCACATCATCGGCGACCTTGATCTTTTTGGCATGGACCTTTAAAATATCCTCTCTGCCCTTGAGATCCGGCAGCTCAACGGGTACCCGTCTGTCAAAACGGCCGGGTCTTGTCAGAGCCGGGTCCAGCGTATCGGGGCGGTTGGTCGCCGCGAGAATGATGACGCCGGTATTTCCGCCGAAACCGTCCATCTCTGTGAGGAGCTGGTTCAGCGTCTGCTCTCTCTCGTCGTTGCCGCCGATATTGCCGCCGTTTCTCTTCTGTCCGATCGCGTCGATCTCATCGATAAAGACGATGCAGGGAGCTTTTTCCTTGGCCTGTCTGAAAAGGTCGCGGACCTTGGAAGCACCCATGCCGACGAACATTTCCACGAATTCAGAACCGGACATGGAGAAAAAGGGAACATTTGCCTCGCCGGCGACGGCCTTGGCCAGCATGGTCTTGCCGGTTCCGGGAGGGCCTACGAGCAGGACGCCCTTGGGCATGGAGGCGCCGATCTCCTGGTACTGTTTGGGATCATGCAGGTAGTTTACGATCTCCTGCAGATTTTCCTTGGCTTCCTCTTCTCCCGCTACGTCAGAGAACATGATGCCGTCGCTGGATTTTACATAGACCTTCGCGCCGGATTTACCCATTCCCGTCAGGCCGCCGAGCCCGCCCATGCCTCCGAAGGACATAGAGTCGTCGGCACCCATCTGTTTGAGCATCATCTTGCGCATATAGCGTCCCAGCAGCATGAAGATCACGATGGGCAGGATCCAGCTCATAATAAAGGATAACAGAGGAGACGTCTCTTCAATGATGGCGCTGCCGAACTCGGCGCCGGAGGCATAGAGTCTGTCCACCAGGCCGCTGTCGGAAACAGGGCCGGTCTCATAGATCTTAGTCTCTTCCTTATCGGTAAACAGGATCTTGTTGCTGCGGATCTCTACCTTGCCGATCTCGCCGTTCTCCGTCATCTGCATAAAGGTGCTGTAATCGACTTCCTCGATCTGCCTGGTGTTGAACATAGGCACAGCGATCAGGTTTAAGATCAGCAGTACGATCATCGCAATGCAGTAGAAGATCAGCAAAGGTTTTTTTGGTGTTTTGATCTCATCCATACTAAAACCTCTTCATAATAAAGTTATAAATATAGTTTTCCAATTTTCGCGTCTATATGATACTATACACCGGAACAATAAAAATGTGATAAAGACAAAATAAAACATTTATTTAATAATTTCATATGATATTGGGGTCAAAAGGTGAAATGATGCCGGATTGCTCCGCTGCAGAGCAGCTCCCGCAATCCTCTCCGATCATTCGCAATCCGCAAATTTGCCTGTAAATACACGCAAATTGCTCCTTGCTCATGTCGGGCGGCCAAAAGATAGAAAAGTCCGCTCGTGCGAGCACGGCATACTTTTCTGCCTTTTGACCTTAGCATCATTTCATATTCTGGAGGAAATAATGCGTTTAAAGAATATACCAAGAGCCAGAGGGGTCATCGAGGACAGTCATTTTACAGTTAAGGACCCGCAGGATCACAAAGGAAACTGGAAAGAACTCTTCGGAAATGATCATCCGATCCATCTGGAGATCGGTACCGGAAAGGGAAAATTCCTGCTGCAGCTGGCGGCGGAGCACCCGGAGATCAATTATATAGGAATCGAAAAATATTCCAGCGTCCTGCTGCGGGCGATCGAAAAGCTCGAAGAGATGGAACTGGAGAATATTCTGTTCATCCGCTGTGATGCGGAACTGATCAACGAATATTTTGCGGAAGATGAGATCAGCAGGATATACCTGAATTTCTCCGATCCCTGGCCGAAGGAGCGCCATGCCAAGCGCCGCCTCCCCTCCCGCACCTTCCTCGCCAGATATGACAGGATCCTCAAAAAGGACGGCCGGATCGAGTTCAAGACAGACAACCGGATCCTCTTTGACTTTGCAGTCGGGGAAGTGCCCGGCAGCGCCTTCGAAATCACGCAGATCACATATGATCTCCACGCCGATCCCGTGATGAACGAGGGTAACATCATGACGGAATATGAAGAAAAATTCTCCGCCCTGGGGAATCCTATCTGCAAGTATATTCTGCAGAAAGTGAGTCAGGGGGACGCATCCGCTGACTCACTTTGCTGAAAGCAGATCATGGCAGGTGTCTGTCGGATCTGCGGTTTCTTCACACAAGATCTGCTGACATTCCTTTAAAGTTATATTTTGTACAATTTAATTGTTTACAACCTAAATGAGATTTGCTATACTTAACTCATCAGAAAACGGAAAACAGATTCTGAACAGATCGATACAAAAAGTATTCCATATGATGTTATAATAGAGAAAAGTTTCTGAAAGGAGTTTGAGGTTATGGTTTTTACATCCGAGAATTTTGAAGCTGAAGTTTTAAAGAGCGATCTTCCGGTCCTGGTAGATTTCTATGCGGACTGGTGCGGCCCCTGCAAGATGCTCTCCCCTTCCGTTGAGGCAATGGAGTCCGTTTTTGAGGGCAAGGTCAAGATCGGCAAGCTTAATGTCGATGACAATTCTGATATTGCTGAGCAGTACAATGTTATGTCCATCCCTACACTGATCTTCTTCAAGAACGGCCAGCCCGTTGAGACCAGTGTCGGTATGATCTCCAAGGCAGCTCTGCAGGCTAAGCTGGAGGCACTTGCATAAGGATCCACAGCAGTTTGTTTAAGAGAATGAAGATTTTTCAATGCGGTCGTTCCTTAATGGCCGCATTTTTCGTCATTATAGCGATGCTTATGGAAACGGCTCTACCCTTACAGGCGGAAGTCGTTTCTTATGATGCGCAGACACAGGAGAACGGTTCTGCCGGGATAACCTGGCCGGCCGCGCCTTCGATCTCCGCAGAGGGTGCGATCCTGATGGACGTGGATTCCGAGACGATCCTCTATGGGAGAAATATCGATGAGCGTCTCTATCCGGCCAGCACGACCAAGCTGATGACCTGCCTGATCGCGGCGGAGCGCCTGGATATGAAGGACACGGTCACCTTTTCCTACAGCGCGGTCCACGATGTTCCTCCCGACGGCTCCAATATCGGTATGGATTCGGGAGAGACGATCACGGTAGAGCAGTGCCTTTACGGCATTATGGTCGGTTCCGCAAACGAATGTGCCAGCGCGATTGCGGAAAAAACAGCGGGTTCCGTGGAAGCCTTTACGGATCTGATGAACCAGAGAGCGGCGGAGCTTGGCTGCACCGGTACGCACTTTGTCAACGCGAACGGCCTGTTTGATGAAAACCACTATACGACGCCGCATGACCTGTGCCTGATCGGGCGCGCTTTTCTGGATGAGCCGGCCCTCGCGCAGATCGGCAATACGGCGTCCTATCATTTTTTCGCGACGGATACACAGCCGGATGATTTCTGGATCCTGAATAAGCATAAACTGATCAACGGAGAGTACAGATATCCCGGCATCATCGGCGGAAAGACCGGCTTTACCAGCCAGTCCAAGGAGACGCTGGTGACCGGGTGCATCAGAAACGGAATGCGCCTTGTCTGCGTGGTCATGAAAGAGGAAGATCCCGTCCAGTTCGAAGACACGATGACGCTGTTCGATTATGGATTCTCCGAGTTCGAGAGGAAAAACGCGGCGGAAAACGACAAGACCTATACGGTCAGCACAGCCGGATTTCTCTCCAGCGGCAGGGATCTGTTCGGCAACTCTTCCCCTGCTTTCTCCATTGCGGAAGATGCGTATCTTACGATGCCTAAGAGCGTTGAACTCTCTGACCTTAACTCGAGAGTCACGCAGGATAACAGTATTGTCTATACGCTTCCCGGGATCACGGCCGGAGATATTCTGGAAGGCGCCCTTCCGGCAGGGCTCCAGGCGGGCACTGCCGGAGAGGGGGCTTCAGGAGACGGGGAAAATACGGACGGGATCGTGATCGGCAGAGCAAAGCTGGTCCTTAACGAGCAGGCCAGAAATGCCGACAAGACGACTTACATCGCGGATACGACGATCGAGGACTACCTGGTCAAAGAGGAAGGACTCCTTGATCAGCTTAAAGATCTGTATGTTCATACCGGGATCAACGGAACCGTTTATGTAAATCTGCCGGTATGGATCTATACGGCAGCAGGAGCCGCTCTTCTGATCGTTATTTTAATGAACCTGTTTTCTTTCCTGTTTTCCTTTGGATCGGGAAGGAGTTCTCGGTCTTATTATTCTTCCTATCCTTCTTACTCCTCCTATTCCGGAGGTTCCTCTTACACGGAGAGAGCATATTATCCCGGCAGGAACAGCAGAGGAGGGAGTTCAGCAGGACGAAGACAGACATCCGGCCGGACACGGACCAGCAGGAATGCAAAGCCGGTTACCAGGACTTATTCGGAAGACGACTGGGATTTTGAAGAGTTCGAGGATCTTGATCAGTGGTGACCAGATTCGCGTTCAGGAATCCATGTTCCATGACAATATAGGATCAAAGGCAGCAGAAACAGTAATACAAGGGGTAGATAATGGAACAATACACAGTGACTGGAATGAGCTGTGCAGCTTGCCAGGCAAGAGTGGAAAAAGCAGTTTCCAAGGTTCCTGGCGTTACTTCGTGCAGCGTCAGTCTTTTGACAAATTCAATGGGTGTTGAGGGAACTGCATCCTCAGGAGAAATCATCCGGGCGGTGACGGACGCCGGTTACGGCGCTTCCCTGAAAAATGCCGGAGAAGAAAAAAGAGGTGGGAGCCTTACTGCAAAACTTGCAGCGGAGGAAGAAGCGCTCAGGGACCATGAGACACCGGTCCTGAAAAGGCGCCTTCTCTATTCAATCGGATTTTTGCTGGTGCTCATGTATTTTTCCATGGGCGCTCATATGTGGGGCTGGCCCGTTCCTTCCTGGATGCAGGGAAACCACGTCGCCATGGGCCTTTTGCAGCTGCTGCTGGCAGGGATCGTCATGGTGATCAACCAGAAGTTTTTTATCAGCGGCTTTAAGAGCCTGTTTCACCGCGCTCCGAATATGGACACGCTGATCGCTCTGGGCTCTGCCGCTGCGTTCCTGTACAGCACAGTCATGCTCTTTGCCATGTCTACGGCCCAGGTCGAGGGGGGCTCGGAAGCGGCTGCCGCTTACATGAACGAATTTTATTTTGAATCGGCGGCAATGATCCTCTCCCTGATCACGGTCGGAAAAATGCTGGAGGCCTACTCCAAGGGCAAGACGACCAACGCCTTAAAAAGCCTGATGAAGCTGGCTCCTAAGACGGCAAATGTCCTCCGCGGCTGTGATGAAAACGGTAACGGCGGCACGGAAGAGACGGTTTCCGTTGACCTTGTGGAAAAGGGAGACATCTTCGTAGTCCGTCCGGGAGAAAATATTCCCGTGGACGGCATCGTTCTCGAAGGCAGCAGTGCCGTCAATGAGGCGGCTCTGACAGGAGAGAGCATACCCGTAGACAAAGAGCCCGGCAGCGCGGTTTCTTCCGCGACGCTCAATCAGTCCGGATTCCTTAAATGCCGGGCGACCAGAGTCGGTGAGGACACTTCGATCTCCCAGATCATCCAGATGGTCAGTGACGCGGCGGCCACAAAGGCACCCGTTGCCAGGCTGGCAGATACGATCTCCGGCTATTTTGTGCCCGCAGTGATCGGAATCGCGCTGTTGACGATCCTGATCTGGATCCTGGTGGGCAGGCCTGTCGGCTTTGCTCTGGCCAGAGGGATCTGTGTGCTCGTCGTCTCCTGCCCTTGCGCCCTCGGGCTTGCCACGCCGGTCGCGATCATGGTCGGCAACGGCATGGGGGCAAAAAACGGTATCCTGTTCAAAACAGCGGAATCCCTGCAGGAGACGGGAACCGCCCAGATCGTCGCTCTTGATAAGACCGGTACGATCACAGAGGGGCAGCCAAAGGTCACGGATCTTTGTACACCGGACGGGAAGATCTATCCTGTCGGGCGCGGACAGGGCGACGGCATCACCTTCGATCTGTCCGATCCTGCGCTGCAAAGCCTGCTGAAGGTAGCGGCAGCTCTCGAGAGCCTCAGCGAACATCCGCTGGCGCAGGCCGTCATGGTCTACACAGGAGAGATCGGTATAGCTCCGGAGCATGTTCAGAATTTTACCGCGCTTCCCGGAAACGGACTTTCGGCGGAGCAGGATAAGGAGATCCTCCTCGGGGGGAGCCTTAAATATATCAGTGGCAAAGTTGCTGTCAGCGACGCCGTCCGGCGCGCGGCAGAAGCGCTCTCGGAAGAGGGAAAAACACCTCTTCTGTTTTCAAAGGGCGGAAAGCTGCTGGGAATAATTGCTGTCGCGGATACGATCAAGGAAGACAGCGCGGAGGCGATCCGCCAGCTGAAGGCAATGGGGATCCATGTCGTCATGCTGACAGGTGATAACCGCGGTACCGCGGAGGCGATCGGCAGACTGGCAGGCGTCAATGAGGTCGCGGCAGGTATTTTACCGGACGGCAAGGAAGCCATTATCCGCCAGCTCTCCGAAAAAGGCAAAGTGATCATGGTCGGTGACGGCATCAACGATGCGCCCGCCCTGACAAGAGCCAATATCGGAATTGCCATCGGGGCCGGGACGGATGTCGCGATCGATGCGGCGGACGTCGTCCTGATGAAGAGCAGGCTCAGCGATGTCGCGGCGGCGGTAAGGCTGTCCAGAGCCACCTACCGGAATATTCTGGAGAACCTGTTCTGGGCGCTCATCTACAATACGCTGCTGATCCCGCTGGCGGCGGGTGCTTATGTACACGCCTTCGGCCTGACCATGAATCCGATGCTTGGAGCAGCGGCCATGAGCCTGTCCAGCTTCTGTGTCGTATCAAATGCCTTGCGTCTTAACCTGTTTAAGATGTATGATACAAAAAGTGACCGCCCGCTCAGGCATCCGGTGGAGACGGACGAGTCAGGCAGGATCCTGCCGGCACCAGCCGGTGAACCGGACGGGGATAGCAAAGAAACCGGAAATGCCGGAGAAGGGAAGGAGATCACCATGACAAAGACAATGAACATCGAAGGAATGATGTGCCCGCACTGCGAAGCAACAGTGAAAAAGGCATTGGAGAATATTGAGGGCGTCGCCTCTGCAGAGGTCAGCCATACAGCCGGAACCGCTGTCGTCAGCCTTAGCGGCGATGTGGCGGATGAGGTCCTCAAACAGGCTGTAGAAGCCAAAGATTATACTGTGACATCGATTGCGTAAGCTAAAGAGCAGTTTTACAGCAAAGCGATCTTGTGTATAATGGGTAACACCATACAATTTAAGGAACAGATATTATAGTATTACAGCGGCGGCTGTAAAAACGTTTTTCACACAAAGGAGGAAAACATGGAAGAGACAGTACAGAGCAAGAACCCGATCAGCACGGATATGATCGTCAGGGATGTGATCCTTGAGCATCCGGATGCAGCAGAGATCCTCATGAGAATAGGCATGGGCTGCATCAGCTGCCCCTCCGCTCTGATGGAGAGCCTGGGCGAGGCCTGCATGGTTCACGGCCTTGACGGCGAGGAAGTTGTCAACTACCTCAACCAGGAACTGGAGCTGGCATAAAGCAAATGAGACAGAGGGACAGACCCCTTTGTCTCATTTTTTTTAACAGTTATTTTTCTTTCACTAAAAATGAGACAAAGGGGTCTGTCCCCTTGTCTCATTTTTTAACTCACTCGATGATGCTGGGATTGATGACGTTGCCGTCTACGGTGATCGGCTTGTCCTGCTGGACGACGAAGATCATGGTTTTGCCCTGGTTGAAGGTGATCTCCTCGCCGTTGTCGTCATAATACTTTGTCGGCTTGTAGTCGCCTTCCTTTTTCCAGGTGACGTGGATCATCTTGCCTTCTGTGATAAAGAAGCCGTCGTGGGTCACATCGTGCATACGGAAAGCGAGATAGCCCTTCGCGTCGCGGACTTTGTAATAGGTCCACTGGATGATGACGTTCTCAAAAGCAAGCTGGTTGCCGGTCGTTCCGTCGACCTGCGGCTGTCCGTAGATCTCCCTGTAATACAGGTGATCCTCTTCGTTGTATTTGAGCTCCGGCTTCGTGGTCGGATAAGCTTCTGCGAGGTAGATATCCTTTGCAGGAACAGCGGAGTCGTACTGGCTCAGCGTGTTCTTCGCATTTTTATGTGTGAATTTGAAGTGGTCCGGCTCGTAGACATCGCGGTGGTTTAACTGGAAACCGGCCTGCTCGCAGGCTGCGACCAGCTTCTCGGAATTGGTGTAAGCGGTATGCTCCGAAGCAAGGTTGGCGACATTGTTCGGGTTGTCTCTCCAGAAAGCGCCGTAGTCGCCGCCCATCACGCCGCCGACGCCGTTGATATTCTCAACATCGGAGCGTGTCAGGATGTCCTTCACATAGAGCTCGGGACCGCCGAAATGAACGATGATGGGATCGTATTCCAGAGCCGCATAGACAAAATAGTCGCGGATGCTGCGGACATTGCCGATCCGCTCGATCCCCTTCCAGTCCTGCATGATACCCATCTGGCGGCTCATGCCGTCTTCTTCCATGATCTCATAGAAAATATCGATGGCATCGAGTCCGTACTGAGGCTGCGCCTCCTTGTTGATCGGATACATAAAGGCAAGAGGACGCTGGTCAGCCAGATCTGCGTCGATCCACTCATTCGTCAGAAGGCTTCGAACCATTCCCTCTGCCGGTGCCTCATCCTCGGCGGCGGGTTCTGCGGGTTCCTCCGCCTCCTCGGTCTGCTGTTCCTCGGTCTGCTGAGGGGCAACATTGGGATCGTTCTCAGGTATCTTTTCGGTAATGGTGAAAGTCTCTTCCGCTTCTTCCTCCTTCTTGCCGCAGCCAGCCATCAGGCTGAAAGCAGTCAGAAGAGCAAGAGCCAGGATCAGTTTCTTTTTCATAATAGTCTCCGTTTGATTTTATTAGTGATCCACAGATGTCAGTATGATCTCATATGTGCGGCTGTCCCTGCCTTCAGGTTCAGAAAGCACCGAATTCGTGGACCATGACAGCGATCAGGATTCCGAGAACAGCGCCCACCAGTACCTGAAGGGGAGTATGGCCGACAAACTCTTTGAGCTGTTCCATAGGATCCATTGTCGCCAGGGTCTTGCCCATATCCCTCCACTGGAGGATCAGCTCGTTGAGGACCTTTGCCTGCTCGCCGGTCTCCCTGCGCACGCCTCTGGCATCGTACATTACGATAAACGCAAAGAAAAATGCCATCGGCAGCTCAAAACCTTTTGCGCCGTATTCGTAAGCCGTGGCAACTGTCAGGGCGCATACGGTCGCGGAATGGGAGGACGGCATGCCGCCGCTTCCGAAGATCCTCTCCGGATTGAACTCATGGTTGATGATCACATACAGAACGGTCTTGATCGTCTGTGCCACGAACCATCCCAAGGCGGCTGAGATCATTAACGGGTTATGTACTACGTCGTAGATAAATTGCATGAATAAAATTCTTTCAGATAAATAATGTCAAAATGTATCACGCAGTACCTGCGAATACATTTTGACGGAAATGGTGATGCCGACGCTGGAAATCAGGCCTTGTAGCCCATGACGGTCATATAATCGTCCAGGGCATCCTTCCAGTCCTTGAACATGAAATCCGTTGTCAGGCGCAGCATGTAATTATCCAGAATGGAATAGTGCGGACGGGGAGCGGATGCGGGATGAGCCGCTGTGTACTCCTCGGTCGTGACGCTCTTTACGTTGGTCGTGCGTCCGGCGACACGGAAGATCTCCCTGGTAAATTCATCCCAGGAAGTCGAACCTTCGCAGGTGCCGTGGAAAAGACCGTAGTTATCCGTGGGCAGCAGGTACTGGATCGCCTTGGCGAGCTCAGCAGTGCTGGTCGGAGAACCGAACTGGTCGCAGACAACGCTTACTTCGTCATTTTTTTCCGACAGGCCGAGCATGGTCCTGACAAAGTTTTTGCCCTCGCCGTACAGCCATGCCGTGCGGATGATAAAATAGCGGTCGGCAAAATCACGGACAAAATTCTCTCCTGCCAGTTTGGTCCGGCCGTATACGCTGCGGGGACCTGTAGGATCAAATTCTGTCAGAGGATCCGGGCTCGTTCCGGGGAAAACATAGTCGGTGGAAATATGGACCAGCTTCGCCCCTGTCTGAGTCGCTGCGATCGCAAGGTTGCGCGGGCCGATGGCATTGATCTGATAGTTCAGGTCGAGATGGGACTCCGCCGCATCAACAGCCGTGTAAGCCGCACAGTTAATAATGGCATAGGGCTTTACCTCCCTTGCCAGCTTCAGAACGGCATCCACGTTGGTGATATCCAGCTCCTCCACATCGGTGTTGACCAGATTATACTCTCCGGTGGGACCGAGGAGCTTGTTGACGGCGATCCCCAGCTGTCCGTGGCAGCCTGTTACTATGATATTTTTCATTGATCTTACCTCAGTATCTGAAACGCGGCACACATGGCCGCCTGCAGCAATTCCTTATGCTTCCTCAGAAAACTGATCCTTGCCTACGCCGCACAGAGGGCATGCGAAATCCTCAGGGATATCTTCCCACTTTGTGCCGGGAGCAATGCCGTTATCCGGATCACCGAGCTCTTCATCATAAACATAACCGCAGACATCACATACGTATTTCATAATTTTTCTCCTTTTATAATCTAATGAATATTGGTGAACCATCCCATGCCGGCGCTTTCAAAATGGCCGTTGGGACATGAAGTTCCTGTAATTATAAAACATTTCCACTCTCTTGTGAAGAACAGGCGGAGCGTGAGTCAGGGGGATGCATCCGCGGGCTGGCACTCGTTACGAAAAATGAACAAATATAAGGTCTGCTATATTTGTGAGGAATGAACAAAACTATTTTTCCATACCAAAAATCATTTGAAATCAAGGCCTTCCGTGGCGGATAATGACCGACACAGGCAGGGAGCATTCTCCGCCTGGAACAAATCCTGATCATGCCGCTTACAGCGGCGGGAGGTGAATATTTGCACGTGATCCTTTTTGCAGTCCTTGCAGGGGCGGCATATATGGATCTCCGTTATGAACGAATTCCAAATCATCTGATCATCCTGTCTTTTTTCCTGTCCGGTATTTTCTGTATCTCAGGGCACGGGGTGCAGGCAGTTCCTCACTATATGCTGTCTGCTCTGATGCCACTGCTAGTTCTCTATCCTTTCTGGCGCTGTTCCGGCGGCGGTCTTGCCGCCGGAGATATCAAACTCCTGATGGCCGTCTCTTCTTTCCTGGGTTTACGGAAGTTCATGAACTGTTTTATCTGCATCTTTCTGATTGCAGCCATACCGGCAGTGGTCCGAATCTTTAAATCACAGAATACCGGGATCCGTCTCGGCCTGCCGATCCTGCTGGGGACTCTGGCCGGGCTCCTGCTCGAAGACCGTTTCTGTCTGTTCTGACTTCCTGGAGGTTGTGTGAAAAATATGCTGATGCATATTTTTCATCACATGATTTGAGCCGCAAGCGTCTCAAATCGCAATTCGGGAGAATTCGCCTTCGCGAAATTCTCCCGTGCGATGCCTTCGCTACGCTTCGGCATGGGGTATATCATGAAGCCGCAGTCTTATTCATCACAACAAAAAATAATAGCCATATGCGATGACGAAACGGGATACGCCTGCCATATGATGGAGTACCTGAAAAGGAGAACGTCACTTCCATATGAAGTAAATGTCTTTACCAGCACGGAAAAACTGCTCCGTTACGCACCGGAAGAGAGAGTCCTCCTGCTGGTCATCTCCGAGTCGGAATATGCCCGGGGGCTTCAGGACAGGAATTATGATCCGATCCTGATCCTGAATGAGAGCGACCGGTATCTTGGCGGAGATATGCCGGTCAATATCAGCAAGTACCAGTCTATGAAGGTCATCGCGGACAGGATCGCGGAGATCATCTCTGAGCGGGAGGATTATGTACCTGCTTCCATTCGCCACGGTCCTCCGATGAAGATCATAGGCGTCTATACTCCGGTCACCCGGTGTCTCCAAACCACATTTTCTCTCACTCTCGGACAGCTCCTGTCGGAAAATCACAAAGCCCTGTATCTCAATTTTGAAAATTACTCCGGCCTCGATATCATGCTGGGCCGCATGTTCAAAGGCTCGGCTGCCGATCTTCTGTATTACAACGAATGCGCCCGCGAAAAAGTCGCCGTGCAGCTAAGCTCCATGGTGGAGAATATCAACGGCCTGGATTTTATTCCCCCGATGCGCTCTTTCATAGAGCTGCGCTCAATCCGGGCGAGGCAGTGGCTGGATCTGTTTCACACGATCGAGCAGGTGACGGAATATGAGTACCTGATCCTTGACCTGACGGAGGCAACGGACGGGCTGCTGGAGATCTTAAGAGCCTGCGACGAAGTCTACATGATCGAGAGGGAGGATGCCCTCTCCCAGGCGAGGATCCGCCATTATGAGCTGCTGCTTCGGGAAAACGAGTACGAGGATATATGCCTCAAAATGTACAGATGGAAGTTCCCGGTCTTTCATGAGCTTCCGGCAACGCTGGAATACCTCACACATGGAGAGTTTTCCGATTATATAAGAAAGAAATGGAACGAGAGCCATCGAAGGCCGGCGGTCGGGTATTAAGCCGGGTTCCTTAACAAAACACGGGAGAAAAAAATGAAATACGCAGCAGATGCCATAAGAGTAAGACCGGAAGGGAAAAATTACGATGATATCCGAAAGACTCTTCATGAGAAGGTGATCTCCGGCATCGATTTTTCCAGGCAGATGAGCGACGCCGCCGTGATGGAGCTGATCGACTCGGAAGTCATACAGTACGCCGGCACCAATCCGATCAGCCTCGACGACATGCGCTCGGTCCGCCAGGACCTGTATCATTCCATCCGGCAGCTGGATGTCCTGCAGGATCTGATCGAGGATCCGGAGATAACGGAGATCATGATCAACGGGCCGGACCGGGTCTTTATTGAAAAAGACGGCCGGATCACCCGGCTTGATATCCGTTTTTCCTCTGCTGAGAAGCTGGAGGATGTGATCCAGAAAATAGTGGCGGACTGCAACAGAGTCGTCAACCGTTCCGACCCGATCGCGGATGCCAGGCTCCCCGGGGGAGAGCGCGTCAGCGTCGTCCTGCCGCCTGTAGCGTTGGATGGCCCGATCCTGACGATACGGCGTTTTCCGCCGGAACCGATCACGATGAAAGACCTGATCCGGTTCGGTTCGATCTCGCAGGAGTGCGCGCTTTACCTGGAAACAATGGTAAAAGCCGGATACAACGTGTTTATCAGCGGAGGAACCGGTTCCGGTAAAACGACCTTTCTGAATGCGCTTTCTGACGCCATACCGAAAACGGAGCGCATCATCACGATCGAAGATAACGCGGAACTGCAGATCCGGCACATCCCGAATCTGGTGCGCCTCGAGGCGAGGGAGGCCTCGGTGGACGGCTGCCGGCGGGTGTCGATCCGGGATCTCATCCGCGCGTCTCTAAGAATGCGCCCGGACAGAATCATCGTAGGCGAAGTCAGGGGCGAAGAGGCGATCGACATGATCCAGGCGATGAATACCGGCCACGACGGATCCATGTCGACCGGACATGCCAACACGGCAGCCGATATGCTGGCGAGACTGGAGACGATGATCCAGCTGGGCGGCCTGGACCTTACTCCCGCGGCGATCCGCTCCCAGATCGCGTCGGGGATCGATCTGGTCGTTCATCTGGGGAGGCTCAGGGACAGGAGCAGAAAGCTCCTGGAGATTTCGGAGATCGACGGCGTCCGGGACGGTAATATCGCACTTAGGACGATCTACCGGTTCCGGGAAGAAGGAGAAAAAGATGGCAGAGTCATCGGCGGGTGGGTCATGGAAAATCCGCCGGCACATTTACAGAAGCTTTCGATGGCGGGATTACATCTGCCTGACAGCGGAATATGCGGGGTACATAGCTGAGAGCATTCTCATCCTGGCGGTGATCGCCTGGTTTTTTTACCGCTCCGCGGCAGCGCTCGCAGTCCTTTCCCCTCTTGCGGTGCCTCTTATTAAGAGAAGCAGGCTCCGCCATCAGGAGAAAAAAGCGGACGAGCTGCGTATGCAGTTCAAGGAGCTCATGAGCTGTATCCTGACCTCCATGCGCGCCGGGGAGTCCGCGGAAAACGCATTCCGCGGCGCCTATCCGGAGATGCTGTTCCTGTACGGAAAAAACAGTATGATCTGCAGCCGGCTGGAAAGGATCGGGAGCGGTATGGACAATCATGTGCCGTTAGAGGACCTGCTGCTTAACTTTGCGGAGGAGTCGCAGGTCGAGGAAATCAGGGAATTCTCCGAAGTCTTTGCGATCGCCAAAAGGTCCGGAGGCAACATGGCGGAGATCCTGAGCAGGACCATCTCCATGATCCAGAGCAGGGCGGATGTGGAAAATGAGATCCGGATCATGGTGAGCGCCAGGAGGATGGAGCAGCATATCATGGACGTGGTCCCTTTCGGGATCATCGTGTATATCGAACTGACGTCGGAAGGTTATTTTGACTCCCTGTATCACAATGCGGCAGGCATTGCTGTGATGAGCGTCGCCCTGACGCTTTATCTGGCGGCCCTGGCACTCTCGGAAAAGATCTTAAAGATCAGGGTCTGAGGACAGCATATAAATCTGTTAAGGCATGGAATTAGTGGGATTAATGGAAAAAATACAGCTGAACATGGTGATATATGCAGCGCTTCTGGGAATCTATTTCCTGCTGCTGGCAGCAGGCCACCGGAGGAAGATCATCCGTCGCGCGAAGGAGTATTTTGCATCTGAGGATACATCCGGCCTGACGGGAGCACCGGTCTATCACAATTTTCTCTTCCGGCATCTGTTCCTGCTCCCTGCCGTATTCCTGTACGAACAGGCAGGCCGCTCTGCCGCAGGCAGAAAAAAGGCGGACAGCAGGATCTCTGCGGACCTGTCGAACCTGTATCCCCAGACACAGCTCAGGGACAGGATCGATCAGTACGGGATCCGCAAGGCCTCGTATCTGCTCCTGCTCTTCCTCACAGGAATACTGCTGGCCGCCGCCGTTCATTCCATGCAGATGCAGGAAGGGGTATTCGCAGGACCGCAGTCCCTTAAGAGAAATGCTGAGGGCGGAGCAGACCGGGAGGTAACTCTTGCCGCGGAGCCCTACGGAGAATTTACTTTCACTCTGCGCTCCCGCAGGTATACACAGGAACAATGTGAAGAGATGGCGAAAGAGGCGGGGGAAGTTCTTGGATCTGCCATTCAGGGCGGGAACCGGGACCTGCAGCACGTAACAGAGGATCTCTCTCTGCCGAAAAAGCTGGAAGGCTATCCTTTTTCCATTTCCTGGGAAAGCAGCAGGTACAGCCTGGTCGACCAGGACGGGAGGGTCTATACCGAAAATCTCGGTGAGGGAGAGACGGCGCAGGTGCAGCTGAGGGCTGTTTTAACGTATGAAGAGTACAGAACGGAGCTTCCGTTTACGGTCCTGCTCACCGCAAAGGAGTACACAGATGAGGAAAAACTGGACCGGGAGATCTTTACCGCTCTGGCCCGGCAGGAAGAGCAGAGTCTTTACAGCGGCGAAATGCCTTTGCCTGAAGATGTGGACGGACATGCGCTCGTGTGGACAGAAACTTATGAGGATCAGAGCATGCCGATCCTGCTCCTGTTCCTGGCAGCAGGCGCGGCCTGGTATGTCTTCAGCGACAGGCAGCTCCACCAGAAGGTCCAGGAGAGAACGAGGCAGATGCAGCTGGATTATCCGGGGATCATCAGCCGGATCGTGCTCCTGACAGGCGCAGGGATGAGTATCAGAAATGTATTTTTCAAGCTGGCCGATGACTACCGGCGGGGACTGCGGGCGGGAAAAGCGTCGCGCTATGTCTACGAAGAGATCCTGCTGCTGTGCAATGAGCTGGAGAGCGGGATCGCGGAGCCGGACGCACTGACGCACTTCAGCCGGCGCTGCCGCAGCAGGCAGTATACGAAGCTCTGCTCGCTCCTGATCCGGGGCCGCAGCAAAGGCAGCAGCACGCTCCTGCAGGAACTGCAGGAGGAAGCGGAGTACGCCTATGAGGCAAGAAAATCCATGGCGCGCCAGCTCGGCGAGGAGGCGGGAACGAAGCTCCTGCTGCCGATGATGCTGATGCTGGTCGTGACCCTGATGATGATCCTGCTGCCGGCGATGTCCCGGTTTTCCATATGAACATATGCGTCAGGAAACGGCAGCAGGTATTACAAAATTAACAGCTGCCCGGGAAATGTGCATTGCATAAAACAAAATCATGAGAATAAGAAAGAAAGGGAGACTGAAGATGAATCGGATCGTGAAGAAAATCATCGGAAACAGAAAAGCCAGAGATTTTTTAAAAGACGAAAGAGGCATGGGCACTGTCGAGATCATTCTGATCATTGTCGTGCTGATCGGGCTCGTGATCATTTTCAAAAAGCAGCTGAATGAGCTGGTGAATACGATCTTTGAGGCGATCACCAGCAAGAGCAATATGGTTCTCGGAGATTAGAAATGGCAAGGGACTCTGCAGCAGATTCCAGGGGCGGCTATCTGACGGTCTTTCTGGCGCTGTCGCTGACGATCATCCTCTCCCTGGTCCTGACGCTGATCGAAGGGGCGAGGCTGAATGCACTGAGGATGCAGACGGAACTGGTCACGGACGTCGCCATGAATTCCGTACTGGCTGAGTTCCACAGGGAGCTGCAGCGGCAGTATGACCTGTTTTTTATTGATATGTCGTATGGAAGCGGAGCGGCTTCACGGGAAAATGTGGAGGCGCATCTGCTGGAGTACTACGACAAAAATTTCGAAATGGACGGGATCGGCTTTTTTTCGGACAGACGGGATCTGACAAAACTTAAGGTCACCTCCCTGAATATAGAAAACACCAGGATGATCTGCGATGACAATGCGCAGGCCCTGCGGGAACAGGTCCTGGCGTACATGTCCGCCGAGCCTGTCGGTGAAGCTGCCGGCGAGGTGCTGCAGCTGATCAGCAGCTATGACGGAGCAGGGCCGGACCTGACGATGTGGTCCAGGATCCGGGATGAAACGGCACAGGCCCTGGCAGATAATGAGCTGGACGATCCGGGTGCTGCCGTTGAATCGTTTCGGATCCTGCCGGTGCTGAATCAGGTCTTCGGCGGGACGTCCGGTCTGTCCGGGAACGCAATTGCACCCGGCGGAACCCTGTCACACAGGGTTCCGATGCGCGGAAACATGGGATCCCCGGAAAACTCCCATCATTATGGGAGAGCCGATACGGTCTTGTTCGACGAGTATATGTTCGAGAAGTGCTCCCGGTATGGTAATGAACTGGATAAAAGCCAACTGAAATACCAGCTGGAATACATCCTGTTCGGCGAGTCCTCCGACCTTGGGAACCTGGAAAAAGCAGCACAACATCTGCTGGCCGTCAGGCTTGCCCTGAATACGGCATTCCTGTTTGCGGACGAGACCAGAAAAGAGGAGGCCAGGACACTGGCGGCAGTATTATCGACGATCCTGCTCTCCCCGGAGCTGACAGAGATCCTGGCCGCCGCGATCCTGCTGGCCTGGGCGTATGTCGAGAGTATTTATGACCTGAAGGTCCTGTTCCACAACGGCAGGGTCCCCCTGGTCAAGGACAGCAGTACCTGGAAGACCTCCATTCAGAATATCCTGATCCCGGCACAGGTACAGGGCGGCGAATCCCGGCAAAGTTCCGGGCAAGGGTCAGGACAGGAGTCCGGGCAGGGCTCCAGGGGACTCTCGCAGGGGCTGTCCTATGAGAATTATTTAAGGATCTTCCTGTTTCTCGAGAACGGAAATATGAAAAACCTCCGCCTGATGGACATGATGGAGGCGGATATCCGCAGGACGCCCGGAAACGGTGCTTTTATGATCGACGGATGCATGGATGCTTTTGCCATGCACGTCACGGTCGAGAGCGGATACGGATACAGCTGTGAGATGCGCAGGGAGATCACGTACAACTGACAGGAACCTGCCGGATCCATTGCTGAGCGCTATGAAGCGGATGATCACAAAGGCACTGATCAGCTCTGGACCGGAAAATAAATCAGATGCACAGGCGGAGGAGATATGGATCGGACTGTAAACTACAGTGAATCAAATCAAACAGAGCCTCTCCTGCCGGCATATCTGCCTCCGCATGAGCATATAGAAAAGAGCGCCGGCGCGCGAAAACAGCGGTCCGGCGCGTCGGAAAGATCTGCTCCGGCAGGTCTTTCCTGTTATTTTCTGCAAGGAAGAACTGCTCTTTGCGGCAGCAGAGAGATCCTTCCTTGCAATAAAGTACTCTTAACGGCATTTCTTTCCGGCAAAAGAGCTGTTCTCCGCGGCAGTATGACCGTCGAAGCAGCCCTGGTCCTGCCTCTCTTTCTCTTCTTTTTTTCCAATATTCTCTTTTTCTTTGAAATGATCCGGCTGCAGAGCAATATGCTGGCCGCTCTTCACGAGACAGGGACGGAGATCTCGGAGTATGCGTATTTTTACCGGTATGGGCTGGATGACCTCAAGGAAGTGATCGGGAGCAATGAGGCATCGGAAGACCTGGGAAGTTCGGAGGCAGCTGTTGGATCCTACGGTATTTCCCTGCTGATGTCGGAGGGGTATGTCCGCAGCCGGGTGAACAAGATCCTCGGAACCGGCTATCTGGACCGCACATGTCTGGAAGGCGGGAGCGGAGCCATCAGCTATTTAAGATCCGGGATCCTTGCCGGGGAAGAGGGAAAGGATCTGGTAAAGCTGGTCGCGGATTACCGGGTGAAGCCTCTTATCCCGATGATGGCGCCTTCCGGATTTTCCCTGCAAAGCCGGTACTACGGACATGCCTGGGTCGGATATGACCTTGGGGCGGAAGATGCGCCGCCGGATGGGGATCCGGGCGAGGAGACGATCGTCTATATTACGCCGACGGGAACAGTCTATCACAGAACAAGAGACTGCACGTACCTGAAGCCCTCCGTCAGGGCAGTGAACGCGTCGTCTCTGCGCGGGCTTAGGAATGATTCCGGAGGAAAATATTATCCCTGCGAGGCATGCCGCCCGGCGGCAGCGGGAATCGTTTATATCTGCTCCGACGGCAACAGATATCACGGGAGCAGTACCTGCCGGTCACTGAAAAGAACGATCCTGGAGGTTCCCCTGTCTTCGGTGGAGGATCACAGGAGAGCCTGCTCCAAATGCGGAGGGGGATAATGGCACAGAAAGGACCCATAGCGGATGATGACCTTGTATGAAAAGCTATCTCTTCCTATATTGCTGCTCTATCTGCTCCCGGCAGGCATTAGGGATCTTAGGAGCCTCTGCGTGCCATTATGGTATTTACTCGGCGGGTGCGCTGCCGCTTTAGTGGCAGCTGCCATTCAGATCATGCAAGGAAGTCTGACCTGGCATGCGGCAATTTTGTCTGTGATGCCGGGACTGATGCTGCTGATGCTCTCCAGGGTCAGTGAAAAAAAGATAGGGGAAGCGGACGGGATCCTGTTTCTGACGGCAGGACTGGTACTGGGATCGAGAAACACATGTATTCTGCTGACCATATCGCTTGTCCTCTCTTCCCTGTGTGCGATCGTTCTGCTGCTCTTAAGAAAAGTGACGCTGAGGACCCGGATCCCTTTTGTGCCATTTGCCGCTGCGGGTTCTGCGCTGTTATTACTGGCACAGATGCAGGAGGTTTTATGACGATCACTAGTGTTATGGGCATTTATTCAGATGCCGGACCGGGAAAATACATTGAGAGGCCTTTCTGGGATCATTCTTCCGGGGTTTATGTTTTCGAGGCGAATGCCGCAGACGCATATTTTACCGTCGAGGCCGCGCTGATCATGCCTATGGTACTGGCCTTATATGTGCTGATCATCTACGCTTCGTTCTTTATGTATGACCGCTGCATTGCGGAACAGGATGCTTATATTCTATGCATGCGGGAAGGAACCAGAAAAGATGCGGGACCGGTCTTAGCCCCGGATCCGCAGAGGATCCTGGCGGATGAAAACAGGCAGCACGGGACAAAATATATTGCCCTGAGCGGCTGGAAGAGCAGCGCCGGCGCCAGGGGCAGCAAAGGTATTTATGAGGCACACGGAGTCTGTGCGCCGCCGGTCATGCAGAATATTTTTTCTTTGAAGGAGGGAATATGGACGATCCGGGTCCGCAGTGCGTCGCGTAAGAGCGATCCTCCTCTTTTGATCCGCCAATACAGGCGAAGGCAGTACATTGTGAAATCGGCGGCGGAGTTATTCGCAGATCAGAAGGAATAATAGCAGGCGGCAGACGGGAAGGCAGAAGTTCCGTATTACTGTAGAGGAACTGATTCTGCTGCAGAGGAATGTAAACTGAGATTTGGGTAGAAGGAAATGGAAAACTGATGGATTATCGATATTTTTCAGATACAGACGCCAATTATCTGGTGATCCGGTGTTCCAATCCGCGGGAACAGGAGCCGGAACGGCCGGGACAGATAAATACGGATCTGTCAGGATCCGGGGCGGATCCGCAGCAATATCACAGAAAGCAGGCGCTGTCGGGATCCGGATTGGAACCCCAGGACAGCAGCAGAGGATATCAGTACAGAATGCTGGCCGCCAACTCGGTGGAAGGTCTCCTGCCATGCGCCTGCAGGTCGATTAACGGGCAGCAGTATCTATACTATGACATTACTTCCCGCCAGAACCTGGAGGATCTCTACGGCAGTTATGTCATAGAGGCGTCTTTAGTAAAAAGGCTGCTATATGCGATCGTCGATACAGGGGAAGCTCTCGGAAATTATCTGCTGGAGGATAACCGGATCCTGCTTCGGCCGGAGTTTGTCTACTATGATTTCGGCACGGACAGATATTATTTTATCTATTATCCGGGAACAGACATAACGGACGGTAATTCCGGGAACGGCGGTAAAGAACTGTTCGAATTTCTCCTGGCCTCTTCTGATCCTGCGGATGCAGAGAGCGCTTATATTCTGTACAGGCTCTCGGAGGCGGCATCCTATTCCGGGTTCCGCCTGCAGAGGAGTTTTCTTGACCGGGAATACAGGACATTTGAACAGACTTCGGATATGGAAGAGGAAGGGATCGCGTTCCTGGACAGCGGCGGAGAGTCCCGTGAAGCACAGCCATACGGACAGACGGCCAGGAGACAGGATTTTTCGGAATATGATCCTTTAGATCGCCCGGGGCGTCGGGAAACAGAAGCGCAAACGCATCAAAACAGGGAGTTTCTGTCAGGAAATGCCGGAATTGCGGCAGAGCCGGGTGGATCGGACGTAAAAAAAGCAGGCGTCCGGCAAGGGATGGAAGATCTACAGGAAACCTCACAGAATAACACGGCAAAACACTGCCTGCTCGGCGCAGCCGCAGCGCTGTCCATTGCGGTTATCTTCGAGCTCATGCTGCAGAAGATCATTCTGCCTGTCCTGGACCTGGATCCATGGAAATTGCAGATCCGGTCCGGCGTCCTGACGCTGATCATCCTGTCGCTGTTTCTTGCGGGCAGCAGCGTGTTTATTACATACAGAGCGCACAGAGACAAGAAAAACCCGGAGGCAGAAAAGAAGGAGGAGAAATCAACTCATTCGGAACATTCGACGGTTTCCGGAATGGAGTACTCTGTACAGATCGGAGCCGTGCAAAACATAAGAAAAGATACCAGCGAAGAATATGATTACAGGTTTGATCATGATCGCGCTCCCGCAGAACCCGATCATGGACAGGAAAAGACAATAGCGCAGGCGGAAAAAAACAGGACTTTGAATAAACTCTATGGAACAGGAGCCGCGCGGTCCTACAGGATCGACCTTAACAATTTGCCCTGTACAGTAGGAAGGGATCCCCGATATGCGGGTATTGTGTTAAGGGATCCATCGATCAGCCCTGTCCACGCAAGATTTGAAGCGGATGGAGAAAATGTGCTCATGACAGACCTCAACAGTGTTTACGGGATCCTGCTGAACGGGGAAGCGCTTTCTGCCAGGGAAACCATCGGGATCTGCCCCGGAGACGAGGTGCAGCTGGGAGAACTTACTTTTATTTACAGGTAGTCATTGAGTCACGGGTTGAGTCAGGGATGCGTCCCCCTGACTCACCCTGACTCAACCCTGACTCACTTCAGCTTTCGCTTTTTACATATCTGCCTTTTTGGACTGATGCTGTTGGATGTATTCCTGGATCTCTTTGCGCAATTTCTGATCGATGGGGTATTTGCGGAGGATAAGGATTCCAATGACAGCCATGATCGCCGGTATGAGTCCCATGATCACGATCATCCAGTTGAGCATGGTGGGCATCTTGGAGAGTTCTCCGACATAATCCCCTGTAACAGAGTCTACCTGGTACCCGATGGCGATCAGAATGGAACCGACAAGAGCTGAGGAGACGGCTGACTGTGCTTTCTCAAGGAACTTCTCAAGAACGCCGGTCAGAGCGGATCTGTCTTTTCCAGTGCTATAGATCGTATAATCCATGATCTCCATGCTGAGGCTGGATCCGGGAATGAAGTCAATACCGATAGCCATAGCCATTAAGAACATAATAACGAAGAAAATGGCAGGAGAGCGTCTCAGTATTCCCGTGACCTGTGCGAGAAACATCAGAAGGCCGCAGGCGCCCTGCAGAATAAAATCGAATCTGTGCATACGTACAAAATCGCCCTTAAAGGCCTTCAGCATAGGCCCTGCGACGATAGTCCCCGCAAGGAGCGGGAGCAGCATCATCATGGAGACAATGAGGGAGTAGGTCGCAAACAGGTTCATATTGACGGCACCGGTCGTAAGATCCGCGCAGTATGCCCACTTAACATAATAAACAGGTGCAGCGAAAAGGAAGGTCCAGATGAAACCGGTGAAAATACACTTATAGAAATTGATCATCATCGGCTTATTCGTTTTGATCAGCTCAAAGAAATCGGAGATTTTTACCTTTTCGTCTTCCTCCTGCTCAACGACGTGTTTTTCTTTGACAAGGAACCAGCCGGTGACAGATATAATAAAAGAAATCGTCATCGCCCCTGCAGCCAGGAGCATATAGGCTGTTTTATAGCTTCCCACGACAGCCTGGATCGAGACAGCGATCGCAGCCATGGCGGATCCGAACATACCGAGCACCATGACCCACAGACGGGGCCCGACCAGGAGCTTGGCTCTCTGTTCAGGATCATTTGTCATCGTGCGGAACAGCAGATTCTGGTTATAGAAGGAAGCTCCTATATCATATACGAAATAGAAGAAAATGACCCAGACAGCGACGACGACCGGCTTCCCGGTAATGCCGCTCGGTAAAGCATACAGCATAATAACGCCGATCGTTGTCATGAACAGGGACAGCAGAAAGAAAGGTTTGTATTTTCCGTATTTCCCGGCCTTGCCTCTGTCCATAATAAAGCCCTGGATCGGATCATCCACGGCGTCGATAATACGCGCTGCAAGCAGAAGCGTTGTTGCCAGTGTGGCACCCATTGCTCCCAGGCCTGCGTAATCAGTCATGAAGGTCATGAACATGGCGGACATAAAGATTGCCGCAAGACCATTGTTAGTGGATAGTGCAGTAACTCCGAAAACCTCTTTCGCGCCTACCGCTTCAGGTGATTTTGTTTTCTTGGACATGATAAGATACCCCCGAATAGTAATAAGATTTTGTCTTGCTACTGCCGTAAGGCAGGAGCAAAAATTGCAGATATCATTATAGCAGAAAGTGAGTCAGGGTGACGCATCCCTGACTCATTTTATTAAAACAAACTGTGGCAGATGTTTACAGAAAAGTGAGCCAGCGGATGCGACACCCTGACTCACTTTGACTCCCGTGACTTACCTTGCTTCCCGCTACAATCTGCCGTAAAATAATTCTATAAGAGTTTTCTACAACAATAAAAAGAGGGGTATGTTATGGAAACTTATGTGATGGCATTAGATGCCGGTACGACCAGCAACCGCTGTATCCTCTTTAATCATAAGGGGGAGATCTGCAGCGTAGCACAGAAGGAATTCACCCAGTATTTCCCGCAGCCGGGCTGGGTTGAGCATGACGCAAACGAGATCTGGCAGACACAGCTGTCTGTGGCCAGGGAAGCGATGCACAAGATCGGTGCCGAATTTTCCCAGATCGC
>JAFTFD010000188.1 GCA_017449745.1 Lachnospiraceae bacterium | reverse complement strand
CACTGCAGCTGCCGACATTCTGCACTGCATCATTTACGCTGCTGTGAAGCATCTCAAGCGATAATTTAGCAGTTTGTAAGGAAAAACAGATGTATTCCAAAACAATTCTATAGTCGGATCAGAGTGGACATACCATAGCACAGAAATACTCCAATATTTAATACAATATTTAAATTTTCAAAAAAATATGAGACAATAATTCAAAAGCGTTCGCAGAACGCGCAGCCATTTCCGGCAGGAAATGTTCAAAAGGGTCTGGGGATTCCCAGCAAGCAAACGCCTTACCTACTTAGGAAGGAACTGCTTGCCAATATTGAATTAGCCCCAACAAATGGTACAGTTTTTCGTGGTCTGAGATTATCGTACAATGCCATGACATATGCTCTTCAGATTATACAGAATGAAGATTGGTAATCAGAATATGAGTAAAAATCGATATCATTAACAGACTACGGAAATATGTAAGTTGAATACCAATTAGTTAAAATTGGAAGAATCTTCGATATAGGAGATTAATGACCAAAGACATCATGAGTGCATGCAGTAATAATCTCAAAAAGCCTGATTTTGATGAGTTGTTCGAAGGCCTGTATGACAAGATATACAGATATGCCTATACAATTCTTTTGAGTAAGGAGGATGCGGAGGACGTCGTAGCGGAAACCTTCATTTCTGCCTATCGTTCTTATGACAGCTTCAATATTGAAAAGGCATCGCCTCAGACCTGGCTCGTCACGATCGCGCACAATACCGCAGTCAATCTGGTGAGATCCGCTGCCCATCGAAAACTCGTGACTGTTGAAGCTTGTCCGGAAAGGATTGACCCGTCTGGTGATTTTGCCGGGAAAATAGAGACGGAAGATCTGGTGCTAAGGCTCTACGCTTTGCTGACCCAGGAGGAGCGTGAATTCCTGAATCTGCGGTATGTCATGGAGTTTAAAGACGCAGAGATTGGAGAGCTTCTCGATCTTCCTACGAAAACTGTAAACAAGAGGTATCAAAGGCTGCTGGCAAAATGCCGGCGGCTGCTCACGCAAATGGAAAGATGAGGTGTCTCCGGGCGGAATGCTGCATTGTATTATAAAGTGAAGATGACACGATTGGTGGCGCGGGAGATTAGTGACGAGTGCATTGGCGGTACGGGTGAAATAACAGCATGGAAAAAAGATTGGAGGAAGTGGAGGCACTGCTTAGGGAGCAGCACTTCTCAAATTCGGATCATAAAAAAAAGCTGCATGAACATCTTGTCAGCCTGAACACAGAGATGGGCGATGATGAAATGAGCCGGATCGCTGGAGGGATAAAATCCTCGGAGATGCCGGTTTTTGTGAGTTGGATAGAGAAACATGACGCCTGAGATTTGTTAAGCAAGGGGAAGCGCAGGCGTTTTCAGGAGCAGTTATTATATGAAGTGGTCAGTGTATTTCCAAAGACCGGAATATCTGGAACAGACCAGAATGTTCCTGATCCTGCCGGAATATGAGCCTCTGGTACGAAAGTGGTGCGGCGTGCGGGACGGGATCCGCATTCTGGATGTGGGATGCGGCACGGGATATTTTACGCGCATCTTGACACAGGGCGGAGAGTCGGTCAGAGCAGTGGGACTGGATCTGGAGGAGCCGTTTATCAACTATGCCCGGGACGCCGCTGCTGCCGCCGGACTTCCTATTGAGTTCATGGTGGGAGATGCATTAGCACTTCCCTTTGAGGATGCTTCCTTCGACCTGGTGACCAGCCACACTTTTTTTACAAGCGTTCCCAATCCGCAACGGGCAATGTCTGAAATGAAACGAGTTCTGAAGCCCGGCGGAACGATCGCTTCAGTCACCACTATGAGTTTTATGCCGCAGGCAATGGATGCGGGCGTGTATCCCGCGATCTGTACCTGGTATCAGCCTTTCCGCAGCCTGGCAGAGAAGCTCTTTACAGCGTATAACCGGCTGGATCCAATGCAAGGTTATATACCGGGGATAAGACCGGACAGGATGCCGCGTTTCTTCGCAAGCCAGGGGATACAGCAGATTTGCGCCTACCCCATCGGAAAGATGGACTCCTGGTCCAACGCGGCGATTCCAAAAGAGCAGAAGCTCCGGTGGCTCGAGCTGTATTACCGGTCCGAGGTGGACCGCTTGAATGCCTTTATGGCACTTCCGGAGATGCAGGAGAACTTTACAGAAGAGGATGCGGCCCGCTATCTCGAACTGCTGGATGAGAAGTGCGCCTTTCTCCGTGCACACCCGGATGAGAATGGAATCTGGGAGTGGAGCGGCGGCGCCAATCTGTTGATCACAGGGATCCGGCCATAGGGCGTAATATAGACTTTCAGCGTTAATTGCGCATGACAGTAAATATTAGGAAAAGAGGAAATCAACATGTCTAATTATTCAAAACACAAGGATCGTGCACCACAGGATACCATCTTTGAAATTCAACGTCTTTTGAATGAAGCCGGCGTTTTCACGACGCTGCAATGGGTAGAAAGCCGTTATCCCGGTGTCAGTTCCAACCGTGTCCAGCTGTATCCCACAGAACTGGGCACGAATGGCAAGGGCACAGACAGGCTCTATGCCACAGCCAGCGGCTATGCGGAACTGATGGAACGCATCCAGAATAATATCCTCACATTTCGTATAGATTGGCCTGAAGAGGCAGGCAATGAGGAGTTTATCGCACAGCCCGACGAGCGGGTGATGTCTATTGACGAGATCCTCGCACAGGACGATCCGTTTATGCGTGAGCTTACCAAGGAGCTCGGCCTTATCTTCATATCTCAAAAGAAGGCATTTCTGAAAGCTGCCGCGGAAACCTATGAGCATCGTACGGATGGCACGATGCTTACGGTTCCTTATGCTGTCCTTAATGAGAACAGGGTCGTCTGGCTGCCATACATTATCGTCAGGGAGTTATACGGTTCCAATGGCATGTCAGCCGGCAATACAATAGAAGAGGCTATGGTCCAGGGAATATCAGAGATCTTTGAGCGCTATGTGAACAAAAAGCTGATCCTGGGCGAATGTGTCCCTCCGGAAATTCCCGACGAAGCGCTGAAACCCTACAGCGTCTGGAACCTGATCGAACAGATCCGATCAGAAGGAAGATATTCAGTCACAGTATATGACTGTTCCCTGGGTAAGGGGTTCCCAGTCACCGCTGTATGCATTACCGATCTGCAGCGCGGTACTTTCTGCATGAAACTGGGCAGCCACCCCTCTTTTGCAGTGTCAATTGAAAGAACACTGACGGAGACATTTCAGGGCCGTGAGGATCTGAACGGCCCGACAGGCTTGTGCAGTGTTGGATCTGAGGAAGACGCTCACGGATATCACAATGTTCCCAATGTTGCAAAAGTCGGTCAGGGCATCTATCCCGCAAAACTGTTCACCGCTGAGCCGGACTGGGAATTTGCGCCCTGGACCCAGTGGGAGGGACTGGATAATTCCGGATTCCTTAAGAAGATGCTGGAGATGCTTGAGCAGGAGGGCTTTCAGGTCTTGGTGCGGGACGTATCTCACATGGGGTTCCCTTCCTGCCATGTAGCACTTCCCGGGATCAGTGAGATGTACCCTATCAGCCAGACGAAGTTTCGCTCGATGAATTCCATCAATCGAATCGCGCTCAGTCTCCGCCATTTCCCGGATCTGACCCCGGAGGAGGAACGACGCTTTCTGAGGGCTATTCAGTTTAAAGAGAGATCGATTCTTGAAAATACTATCGGGAACCTGACACTGATTCCTCTGCGCGGGCGTCTGATGAACTCGGATAAAATCGGCGCATTCCTGGCGCTCAAGTGCGGTGAATACGCGGAAGCCCGTCGCTTCTTCAAAAAACTATGGAATGTGACAGAAGATCCGGAAGAAAAATTATACCTCCTCTGCCTGATGGAGTTGGCACGCTATCGGGACTTTGGCCTGGATACGGAGGAAGCCTGCAAGGTGCTCCATAAGATGTTCCGGGGGGATGTCGCGGACCGCGTTGAAGAAGAGACACGGGATCCGGAGACCATGATGCAGAAGGTGTTCCCGAGACTTCACTGCTCCCATTGTGAAGAATGTGAGCTCGCCGGAAATGAGTGCATGGCACCCCAGGAGGCGGAGGTCCGCCGGAAACTCAAGGCAGCCATGGCCCACAGCACGGTTTCCCAGAATGCGCTGCTTGAAAGATTGCAGAGTCTGATCAGCGGCTGAGAAAACAGGGAGGATCCTATGTCAAATTATGCAAAACATAAGGAGCGTTCCCCTGAGGACACCGTATTTGAGATTCAGCGTATTCTGAACGATGCGGGGCTTTTCACAACGATGGAGTGGACCAACGGGGAATTTGACGGCGCACGCTCCAACCGTGTGTCTGTATATCCACTGCGCAGCCTGGGACAGAACGGAAAGGGCACGGACGAACTGTATGCATCTGCCAGCGGCTATGCGGAACTGATGGAACGGATGCAGAACGGCTGGTTAGGACAAAAGCTCCATGGAGAGGACCTGAATGAGTGGGAGGGCTTCTTTGAGTTCCCCGATGAAAAACTCATGTCTGTCAAGGACGTGATCGCACAGCAGGATCCCTACCTGATGGATCTGTTTGCCCGGTTGGGCCTTATTCTGAATGCCCAGAAGGAGGCGTTCCTTAAGGAGTTTGCCAGGAACTATTACCGCCGTACAGATGATCAGATCCCTGTACTGCCCTATGTGGACATTTTCGCAGACCGGATCGTCTGGCTTCCCTTTGCGGTCATCACCCTGTTTGGCCTGTCCAACGGTATGACTGCCGGCAATACACTGGAGGAGGCTCTCGTTCAGGGAATCTCGGAGGTCTACGAGCGGTATATCCATAAGAAGCTGCTCACAGAGCGGATCACTCCGCCGGAGATTCCGAGGGATGTATTGCGAAAATACAGCACCTGGGATCTGATCGAGAAGATCGAGGCATCCGGTCGGTACCACGTTTCTGTCCGGGATGGTTCCCTGGGAGAGGGGTACCCTGTATCCTGCGTTATCATCACAGACCGGGAGAATGGCACCTATGGCATGAAGCCGGGCTGCCATCCCTCCTTTGCCATTGCAGTGGAGCGAACGCTTACGGAAGCTTTCCAAGGTAAGAAGCTGGCCATGTTCAGCGCCAGTGACCACACCGGCACACGGGCGGAATTGCAGGAATACCATAATGTCATCAATGTTACGAAAATCGGTTACGGAGCATGCCCGCCGGAACTCCTGACGGGCGAACCGGGGTGGAACTATAAACCCTGGGAACAGTGGGAAGGGCTGAGCAATCGGGAATATCTTCTGAAGCTGCTCGCTCATGCAAAAGCCCATGGCTATCGACCTCTGGTGCGGGATTCTTCCCATATGGGCTTCCCGTCCTATCACATTGTGATTCCCGGGATCCATGATGTCTATCCGGTCACAGGCACGAGGCTTCGGGAATTCTGGACCCAGCTAAGGTGCGCAGAGTCACTGCACCGCTTTCCAGCACTGACCGTAGAGGAAGAGAAGCGCCTTTTGACCTTTGCCAGATTCAAGGAGAGTTCAGCTGAGTATGCTATGGGACTTTCCTATATGAATTACCTGTACGGGGACCTCTACAGACACGACCGTATGATCGCGTTCCTGGCACTGAAACATGGCAACTACGCTATGGCCGGGCGTCTGTTCCGGAAACTGGAAGGTGAAGAGAAAGAGACTGCTGACAGATCCTACTGGAAGTGTCTCGCGATGCTTGCAAAGCTTCTGGGGGACGGTCTGCAGGCACAGGCTGCCTACCGGCATATTGCTGACCTGTTTCAGAGGGATATTGCTGACCGGGTCACTTATGAGACGATGGATCCGGATAAGATGATGGAACGGGTATTCCCGTATCACATGAACTGCTTTGACTGCGCAAACTGTAAACTGGCGGGATCGCATTGCGAATACCCTGCAGCTGCCGAAGTTTACCGGAAGATCAAGAGTGCCATGGCAAAGAGCCGGGTCTCCTGTGAAGAGCTCCGAAAAGAGCTTGCTTCAATAATCGGTGAGGTGCGTTGATTTGATGAAGCTGACAATGGACGATTATGTAGAGATCCTTAGGCAAAGCGGTTGCTATGATTTCCTTCAAGGACCGTCAGAGACTGCTGTAGAAGAGATCATAACGGCGAGCCCGGATGGCGGAAAGCTGCTTTCCGATGAGGCAAAGCGTGCCATGGAAAAAGGGTTCTGCAGGCGCATGGAACCGGTGTATATGAATCCGATGCAGCATCTGGTGCGGGAGGCCATACAAGAGATCGATCCTCTGGCCGAAAAGCTCCCTTTTCAGGCAGATCGTGAGACAGTTGAGCGTGCTGCAAGGCAAGTACGGAAACGGATGGGTCTGGGCATCGGTGCGGCACTGGAGGAGAAGTATCCTCTCATATGCGAATATACCGCTCGTATCCGCAAGAATTATATTTCCAGCCAGGCGGAGCTGCTGAACCGCGTTGCGCAATATGGACAGGAAATTTCGGGACGCCTTCTGAATGGACAACCGATCGAATACATACAGACGCTTTCAGCAGACAGCGGAGATATGCATCGCCATGGCAGAACGGTGCAGCGAATCGATACCAATGCGGGAGCATTTTATTATAAGCCCCATGACTGCCGGTTTGAGGCCCTTTATAAGGATTTTGTGGATGCAGTGCTTCCTGATCACACACTGGCACCTGCCGTCGTCTGCGGAGATGACTGCGGATTTGAGGAGGAGCTGAAGGCACGGGAGCTGGAATCATCAGAGCAGGTGTCAGAGTATTATTATAACTTTGGGATGCTTACAGCACTGTTTCACGCAATCGGCAGCACAGATATGCACGGTGAGAATATCATGGCCTGCGGCATCTATCCGTCTGCCATAGATCTGGAGACCATGGTCCGGGGTAAGATCTCCAAATCAGCAATATCCAGCCATCCCCGTAAAACGCCCTATACACCTGCTGAAGAGGATATTAACTATTGCGTTGACATTATTGGGGTCCTGCCGGTCACCCTGATCAAGGGCTGTTATCTATCCGCGCTGCATAAAAGCAACGGTGGTAGCAACAGCCTGCCGGAATGGAAGGGACAGAAGCTGGAGGTCATTGGCTATGAACAGGATTTCATAGAGGGATTCCGGGCCGGATATGACAGGGCACTTGAGAACCGCGACAGACTACTGTCATTGACGCAGGCAGCCTCCGAAATGACATACCGATACGTTGCACGAAACACAACGTATTATTATTACATAAAGACCAAGCTGTTTGAAGCCGGGGCTCTGATGAACCATGAGGGACGCGATGCAGTGCTGAAAAGGCTTGAGGTGCCCTATATCAAACGAAACATGCCGGTCATACAGGAAATGGTAGATTACGAGGCAGGATGTCTGTGTGAAGGAGATATCCCCTATTTCTGTGCAAAGGTAGGTGGCCACGCGCTCTGCGGAGAGAATTCCGGCCATGTACTGCGTGACGGATACTGGAGCATGAGTGCTGCTGAAGTAATGCACACCAGCCTTCAGAGACTGTCCCCGAAAGAGAGGAAATTTGAAACAGACTATATTAGCACACGACTGGACCATGCCCCGCTGCCGGAGGCAAAACCGGCAGAATGCCCTGTACTCCCTGATAAAATGCTTCCGGCTGCAGATGCCCGCGCACTTTGCGGAGAGCTGCTGCACAAACTGGAGGCGGACAGTGTTCGTGCAGCCTGCGGAACAACGATCTGGCACAGCGGTGTTCAGGACATTGAAAAGGACCCGAGCTGCGGCATGAGCACTCATTATGCGGAGGCGGTGCTCTATTGCACGACTATTCTGTCGGAGCCGTCTCTGACGGCGTTTCATACAGATGCTGCACGGATCGCCAGGATGTGCCTGGAAGAACTGAAAAGATTCGCTGAAAGACTCGAGAACGAGAGTTCGGAATTCCTGCGCTTCACAATTCCTTTGGGTCTGGATTGCGGCATTGGCGGAATCCTGATGGCTGTCAGGGAGGCAGCCAGGGTCGGTATAGCGGGAGCTGAGGAACAGGCAGAACGTTATCTGAGAATCATCTGCAGAAATCGCCTGTATCAGGACAGAGTAAAGGCAGGCGGGGAAGCCGGATTGATCCTGGCTGTGGCTGCTCTGCCCGGATCTCCGCAGTCGGTTTCTATGGTAAACGAATTAATAATTAAATGTGCAGATGCGCTGTTGGAGCAGCCACTGTCAGATTCACCAATGACGGAAGCTTTGCGGGGCGCAGCACTGTCGGAGGCTTTCCGCTTTAGCGGCGACGAACGGTATGTCCAGGCATCCTCTGATGCATTTGAGAACGTGAGGGCAGCATATCTGCCACATATCCCGGGATGGACGGAGGGAAAGCCCGGCATTGCCTGGCTGGCAAAATCCGCAGGGCAGGAGGGAGGCATTGCACTGTGTGCCATGCATGCCGTAAATGAGCCCGGAACAGGTTTTGCATCGGAGGTACGAGATCTTGGACTGACTGCCCTGCGCAAAAGACAGACGCTCTCCCGCAGCGACTCCCTGTATGACGGCAATGCCTTGCGTGCTCTCGGCCTTATCAGAGCAGCAGAAATCCAGGGTCAAAAGGACGACCTTGTCTGCGCGGGCAGGCTTCTTGCCGGTATGGTCTTACGTAAGGATCAGAACGGATGTTTTATCTGTTCACCTGATGGCATACGCAGTTTCTTTGATGTTTCATTTAGACGCGGTACGTTGGGGATCGGATACGCGGTCCTGGCCTATCTAAAAGCATTGAGGATATTGAAATGATTAAAGTATTTTCTTTTGTGGCTTCCGGTGCCGGTGAAGAGTCCAGAACAGCCCGGTATTCCGATGCTTTGGCAGCCGCACTTGCAAAAAAGGCAATGTCGGCCGGCGAGCGGATCGACTATGAACGTATGACAGGCGCCGATCTGCGGATCGGATTCTGCCGCTCCTGTAATTCCTGTTTTACAAAGGGTGTGTGTCCTATGGACCAGGCCGATGACCTGCCAATACTGAAACAGAAACTCCTGGAGAGTGATGTCATCTTTTTCGGAACTCCGGTCTATCTGGCGGATATATCCGGTATAACAAGGTGTGTGCTGGACCGCATCAGCTACTGGAGCCACAGATTTGAATTGGCGGGAAAGCTGGGCGTTACCTTTGCGACGACATCCAACTCCTTTGGGCAGGCGACAGCAGATCGTTTGAAGGATATGCTGACATATACGGGCCTGACTGTTGTTCATTCCGGTTATGCGGTCACAACGGCGGGGCACCCCAATGTGTATGTCGATCAGGAAATAGAGCCGGAGATGGATGCCATTGCTGATACGATCATGGCTGCCTGGAAGGATCCAAGGCCATTCATCACTCCTTTTCAGGAGGCTATGCTTATATCACGGAATCGCATCAACAAAAGAGCCCGGAGTTTTGCCGATTTGATCGATGGCCAGCCATGGGACGAAACCGTTGTCTGTGAGGCGAGGGGATTCGCGACCCTTCCTTCTTTTGCAGATCTGGTGATGAAGATGAAAGACAGGAACTGGGATGATCTGACCAGGGAACTGTCTGCCAGCACGAGTCAGCCAGATAACGAATCGTAGTACCGGCTGTAGATAAAGGAGGACACAATGAAGGTCATTGATTTTGAGAGTATCTCTAACGTCCCGATCATGTATTTTGAAACTCCACAGGTGGTAGATTTCTGGGTGTCCGGCTTCTGCAATATGCGCTGCAAGTATTGCCTTCACAGCCTGCCTGAGGGTGCAGAACCCAGAAAGGGCATTATTCCTACCCAGCTGACCTGGGAAGATTTCCTGCGGGTCGCGGAGGATATGAAACACTTTCCGGGACCTGTGAATTCGGCTACGTTCTGCGGCATTGGCGAGCCTCTGACGCATCCTCGGCTGCCGGACATGATCGCCTATCTGAAGCAGAACAAAATTGTCTCTTTTGTGGAACTGACCACCAACGCGCTGCTTCTTACACATGAGACTTCCCAGCGGCTCATTGAAGCTGGAGTTGATGTGCTGAGTGTATCGATCCAGGGCGTGAACAAGGAAACTTACAAATCCGTATGCGGTGTGGCAGCCGATCCTCTGGAGATCGCGGAGTCACTGGCCTGGTATAAGGCTCACAGGAAGCCGGGCATGTACGTGATTGCCAGAACTCTGGATATCGCCTTGCCTGGAGAAGGGGATGAAACTCGGTTCCATGAGATTTTTGGCCCTGTCGCTGACCAGACTTTCGCTGCACATGCAGTACGGCTGTATCAGGACATGGAGTACTCTGAACTGATTCCCAATCCGGTGGATCAGTTTCGGGGAGGTGAGATCATCCATTCACCCTGGTGTCCATTGCCGTTCTACACGCTGCACATCCGGCCGGACGGCGGAATTGCTGCCTGTCCTTTGCCTCTTTGCCCGCTGCATATGGGAAACATACGGGAAGTTTCCCTGCAGGAGGCATGGAACAGCGAAGCGCATTTACGGCTCCTTCTGGATCACGCGGAATGCGCAAGGGAGCGTCATGCAGCATGCGTGAACTGTACACAGCCGGATATGCTATGTCGGGACAGACGCCCTGCAAAGGCGATGGTGTCTGACATTCGCAGCCGTTTGGAGCGGGTTACTGGGGAGACAGCCGGGGAGTGACTGGCCATATGGCTATTCGATTTCTGCCAGGAATGATGCAGAGATAATACGGTAAAAAGGGGCGATTTGCCCGTTTTTAATAATTATTTTAAAGGAGGACACAATATGAACGACAACATCAAGGCCTTTCTGAAAAAGGTGACGGAGGATCAGGAACTTGCCGGTAAGATGAATGCCTGCAAGACTCAGGACGAAGCCTATGCCGTTGCCAGTAGCGTGGTTAGCGGCTTCACCAAGGAGGAGTTTGTATCCACCATGGAGAAGATCGAAGCTGCTGTGGAGAGAGGTGGTGAACTGTCAGATGACGATCTGAAAAACATCGCCGGCGGTGATGATATTGACTGGGTTGATGTTGGGATCGGTGCTGGTGTCAGCGCTGTTAGTGCTTCTGTCGCATCTGCTTTGGCAGCTGCAATCTGATTCAGAACTATTATAAGAATGGAGGATCACAATGAACGAGAATCTTAAGAAATTTCTGGAAAGACTTGCAAATGATCAGGAGCTCGTCTCGAAGATGAGTACCATGAAGGATTCCGAGGAGGCTTACAAGCTTGCTGCCTCTCTGCAGGATGGTTTCACCAAGGAGGAGTTCATCTCTGCCATGGATAAACTCGATGCGGCTGCAAAGGGCAGCGAAGAGCTGAGCGATGAGGACCTGAAAAATGTTGCGGGTGGCGGTACTGTTGAGGTCACAGTTGGTGCTACCGCTGGTGTAGCTGTCACTGCCGCAGCATGGGCAGCTGCAGGAAGCATTTGACCTTTGAACGATGAGGTAGATAAAGGAGAAAAGTGGTATGAATGAGAATATTAAAGTATTTCTGAAAAAAATGGCTGAGGATCAGGAACTTTTCGGTAAGATGAGCGCATGCAAGAATCCTGATGAGGCATATGCCATTGCCAGCAGTGTAGTGGGTGGCTTCACCAAGGAGGAGTTTATCTCTACTATGGATAAACTCGATGCGGCTGCAAAGGGCAGCAAAGAGCTGAGCGATGAGGACCTGAAGAATATTGCAGGCGGTGACGTTGATATTGACTGGGCTGATGTTGGCATAGGCGTTGCTGCCAGTGCATCAAGTTTTGGAGTAACATATGGTATGTCGGTAGCTGCCGCCGCCGCTGCTATTTGATGCGAATAATGTTAAAAATTAAAGGAGCAAGATTACCATGAATGAAAACATTAAGAAATACCTGGAAAAGGTGGCTAATGATCCTGAGTTAGTCGCAAAGCTGAACGCTATCAAGGATCCGGAGGAGGCTTATAAGATTGCCAGCTCCCTGCAGGAAGGCTTCACCAAGGAGGAGTTTATCTCTGCTATGGATAAGATGGCTGAAGAAATCAAGAATAATGATCTTTCCGATGAGGATCTGAAGAACATCGCAGGCGGCGGAACCTCAGAGGTGGCAATTAGTGCTGCAGGCTCGGCCGCTGTCTCAGCTATTGTTTTTGGCGCCGCATCAGCCATCTGATCTGTTGACAGCATTAGATCCAAATTGAATGAATGTATCTTAATGGGATGGGCAGCCAAGGGCGTTTCCCTGACCGCCCCTCCTGTAATTCTGGAGTCACCAGCCGATGCATGGCAGTTTGCTGCATCAGCAGCCATCTGATCCGTGACAGCATCTGATTCTAAGGGAGTGTAGCATCATGAATGAAAATATCAGGATGTTTATAGAGAAGTTGAGCAATGACCAGGAGGCTGCCGCAAAGATGAGTGCCATCCGGGATCCGGAGGAGGCTTATCAGCTGGCAAGCTCAATACAGGACGGTTTTACCAAGGAAGAGTTCATCTCCGCTATGGAAGAACTCAGGGAATCTGTTCAGCACAGTGAAGAGCTTTTGGATGAGGACCTCGTGAAGGTCGCAGGCGGGGATGATCGCGAAATAGCATCCACTATTAGTGTTAGCGTTGTCTCCGTTGCATCAATTGTCGGAATGGCATCAGCAGCTATTTAATCGATTGACAGCATATTATTTTAGAAGGGGAATGACAGCGTGAATGAAAATATCAGGAAGTTTTTGGAAAAGCTAAGCAATGACCCGGAGGCTGCCGCAAAGATGAGCGCCATCCGGGACCCGGAGGAGGCTTATCGGCTGGCGAGCTCCATGCAGGATGGCTTCACCAAGGAGGAGTTTATTTCTGCCATGGAGGCAATCAGGAAAACCAGCGGGGCTGGAGCGGAACTGTCCGATGAGGATCTCATGAAGGTCGCAGGTGGTATTGAACCTGTAGAGATTCTCACTTACGCCGTTTCTGGTGCACTTCCGATAATCACTGCGGCATCGGCAGCATCAATCTGATCAAAAGTAAACGGTTAGTGCGAGGGGCAATGAATTATCGAAAGATCGGACTATGCGTCACCAGCCGGTGTACGGCAGCCTGCCGTATGTGCTGCCTCAATTGTTCTCCGGACGGGGAAGAACGGCTGGATAGCGAATGCATGCGCTATTATATACAGGAGGCTGCGGCCGCTGGAATTCCCGGGACGGAGATCGGTTTTACCGGCGGAGAAGCGCTGCTGCATTACAGTGATGTGTTGGAAATGACGCAGTATGCACAGTCATTCGGCCTGATTACTACACTGAATACCAACGGATTCTGGGGCAGTGACAGGCGGAGGTGGTTTCCCAGAATACAGGCGCTGAAAGAAGCGGGGCTTTCGGTACTCTTTTTCAGTACAGACTGCTGGCATCAGGAATATATTCCGTTTAATCATCTGCTGGAAGCGATGAAGATCGCACAGGAGATGAATATATACCAGAAGCTGTTTGTTATGGAGACAGCGAAATCCCACAATATAGACAACATAAGGCAGGCAGTGCTGCAGGAGATTCCCGACGCTGAGATTGAGGTGGTCTCTGCGCTGCGGGCAGGGAGAGGCGCGTCCTGTTTCGCGTCGGAGTCCATGCGGGAAGTGGTAGATGCAGAGAATGCGCTGTGTTCATTTGATCAGATCCTGCAGGTCGGCAGCGACGGCAATGTCTATATGTGCTGTTCCCCTTTCGCAAGGGAGATCCCTGTACTGCGAATTGGAAAGAACGGTGAATTATCCCTTTCAGAGATCTCAGCTGAGATCATGCGAAGGGATGTGCTGTATATTCTGCTGAAGGAAGGCCTGGGATGGTTTTATCATGCGGCCCTGCGGGCAGGTAGAAAGATGCCTGTGAGGCTCGCCTCCTCCTGTCAGCTGTGCCATGAATTACTGGGGGACACAGAATTTCTGGAACAGATTTCTGAAGAAATACAAAAAGAAGCAGCATTCCTCCGTATAAACAAGTTGCTTTCCGGATCCATTAAGGACCCTCACCAGATGGCATCCGGGATACAAAGAATGGAGTTATAACAATGAAAGAGAAGACACAGTCGCAAAGAATTGTGGGAATGGGAGCGGAAAAAGCAGAGTCTCCCGAGAGGCTGAACGACTACATCAGGGTCACATCCTATGGTGGAATATTCGTTATTCTCGCGCTGGTGATCTTTGCAGTCACGCTGTTTATATGGGGATTTTATGGAACGCTCCCTGTAACAGAGACCGTGACCGGTGTTGTGGACGGGAGCAATTCCAATAAGATTACCTGCTTTATGGATGCTTCCCGATTTTCCGGAAAGTCCATGATGGGTAAAACTGCTGTGACGCGTCTTACGGACGGGACCATTGTTTCCGGTGTGATCGAACAGGTCGGAACCGCCCCGGTCTCCAAGGAGGAGGCAACACAGATGATTGGTAATGACTGGCTCTCTTCCAATCTGATCAAAGATAACTATTCCAATCTGATCATCATAGCGCGTGATAAAGACCTGGCAGACTATTCATATGAGCTCGCACAGTTCTCTGTCATTACGGATGAGGTCAAACCTATCAGCTTTCTGATGAAATAGGCGGGGGAGAGTGCAATGGCAGTTAAGAATAAACCGGTCAGAGTTCCCGTGATCCTGCAGATGGAAGCACTGGAATGCGGGGCAGCTTCTTTGGCTATGATCCTGGCCTATTATAAAAAATGGATCCCGCTTGACGTCCTTCGCGCGGACTGCGGTGTCTCCCGTGATGGCAGCAATGCACTTAATGTTAAAAAAGCAGCTGTTCACTATGGCATGAAGGTGAAGGCAAACCGCTATAATGTTCAGCAGCTTGTGGAAAAATGCACTTTTCCGGCTATCATTTTCTGGAAGTATAACCATTTTGTCGTTCTGGACGGATTCCGGAAGGATAAGGTGTTCCTTAATGATCCTGCCAGAGGCAGAATCAGAATGAGTATGGAGGAATTTGAGCAGGGCTATTCCTTCCTCTGCATGGAATTTGAAACAGGTCCGGACTTTGTCCCCAGCGGCAGGAGACGGGGCACCTGGGACTTCCTGAAACCCAACCTGAAAAAGAATCTTGGTACGCTGTGTATCGTGATGATCACCGGCGTGCTCTCAGCAATAGCCGGCTCCATTCTCCCGGTCTTTTCCCGGGTCTTTACCGATGATATCCTGACAGGAGGGCGTAGTTCCTGGTATTCCGGATTCCTGATTTTCTTTGCATTGATCATCCTTTATCAGCTTATTGCTTCGATCATAAATCAGGTCCATATCCATCGCGCCACTGGCAAGCTGGCTGTTATGTCCAATTCCGCCTATATGTGGCATGTATTCCATATGCCCATGGAATTCTTCTCCCAGCGTATGGCAGGAGATCTGGCTAACAGGCAGGCTGCCAATGATACCGTTGCATCGATTATGATCGGTCAGATGGCACCGGTTCTGATGAATCTGGTGATGCTGGTGTTTTACCTGTTTGTCATGATCCGGTATAGTGTGCGTCTGACGATCGTAGGCCTGATCACTATCGTGATCAATCTGATCGTGGCACAGATCATTTCCGCTAAACGAATGGAAATCAGCAGCACGCAGATGCGTGACCAGGGCAAACTGGATGCAACTACTGTATCAGGCATCAACATGATCGAAACGATCAAAGCTGCCGGCGCGGAAGATGGATATCTGGAACGCTGGTCCGGATTTCATGCCTCTGTGATCATGGCAAAGGTCAGATTTTCAACGATCAATCAATTCCTGGGCACACTCCCCGCGCTATTGCAGCAGATCTCCTCGATCACAGTGCTTATGATGGGCGTCTGGAGCATTATGGAAGGCCATTTTTCAGCCGGTATGCTGTTGGCATTCCAGGCGATCATGGTTTCATTCATGCAGCCTGTTAATCAGCTGATCCAAGCAGGGCAGAGTCTGCAGGAGATGCGTTCTTCCCTTGAGAGAATCAACGATGTTATGGATTATCCTGCGGATGTCCAGGAAGAAGAGAACCTGGAGGTCGACAGGTTAGAAGATGCCAGAAAACTGAGCGGAAAGGTAGAATTAAAGAACGTAACGTTCGGATATTCACGGCTGGCGCCGCCTCTGATCCGCGATTTCAGTATGACACTGGAACCGGGGAGGAGAATTGCCTTCGTCGGCGGCAGCGGCTCCGGAAAATCCACGATCGCTAAACTCATCTCCGGTCTGTATCAGCCCTGGAGCGGCGAGATCCTGTTTGACGGAAAGCCTATTTCCGCGATTCCAAGAGCACTGTTCAAAGGATCGGTAGCAATGGTCGATCAGGATGTCGTCCTGTTCCGTGATACGATCGAGAACAACATTAAAATGTGGGATTCCACGATCGAAGACTTTGACATGATCCTGGCTGCAAAGGATGCCAGTATTCATGACGATATCATGATCAAAAAGGGCGGCTATCAGCACGTTCTGGAGGAAGGCGGCTGCGATTTCTCCGGAGGACAGAGACAGAGGATCGAGATCGCCAGGGTACTGGCAACAGATCCTTCGATTATCATCATGGATGAGGCTACCTCCGCGCTGGATGCACGCACAGAATACGACGTATCGGAATACATTCATAACAGAGGAATCAGCTGCATCATTGTCGCTCATCGTCTGTCTACGATCCGTGACTGTGACGAGATCATCGTGATGGATCATGGCGAAGTTGTCGAGCGCGGAAACCATGAAGAACTGATGGCCTTGAATGGAATGTACAAAAAACTGGTAACAGTGGAGTAGGACGGGGGCGTTTATGAGTCTTTTTGGTGAACAGCTGCAAAACCGGGTTCTGAAGGACAACCGGATGGTTGGGAGGAGCCTGAAGATTCTGGGAGACGTGATCCGCCCGGAGAAAAACATATATTATGCACAGGATTCTGTCAGCAGTGACAATATCCAGCAGATCAAATCAATCTGCGAGTATTTCGACCTGGAAGTCCCGGAGAGCATTAAAGAGTTTGATAATATCAGCGAGCAGGTTAATTATATCCTGCAGCCTTCCGGCATGACAAAGCGCCGGGTACAGCTGAACGACATATGGTGGAAGAACGGTGATGGTCCGCTTCTGGCTGTCTGCAAAGATACGGGCAGGCTGCAGGCGTTGTTTCCCGGGCGATTTGGCGGATATGTTTATACAGACGCGGATACGGGAAAGAAGATCAAAATTACGGAGAAGAACAGGGAACTGTTCGAAGAGGAGGCATATTGCTTCTATAGGCCTCTCCCGTTAAAGTCGCTGAGCGGGAAGGAGTATATACGGTTCCTGGTCAGTCAGCTTAACGGGAATGACATTCTCCTGATCATTGCAGTCGCGATTTTGGGAAATCTGTTTGGGCTGGTAACACCGAGGATCACGCAATTCATCTTCTCGGATCTGATTCCGTCCGGAAAAACGCATATGCTGCTGCCGTTGGCATTGCTTCTGACTACGACGGCAGTTTCCATATGGTTTATGAATTCTGTCAAGATGTCGATGAAGGACAGGATCTGCAACCGTCTGGACGTGGTGGCGGAAAATGCAGTCTATGCCAGGGTGCTGCATCTTCCTGCCAGATTTTTCAGTGACAAGAGCTCGGGAGCACTGGCCCAGGTGGTCTCGGCGCTGAATATGATGCCGCAGCTCATCGCAGAGATCGGATTTGGCGTTATTCTTTCATTATTTGTTACCCTGATCTACATCGTTCAGGCACTGACGATATCGCCAAGTCTTGTATATGCTGCCTTGCTCGTTTACGTGGCGGACATTCTGCTTTTTATTCTGACTTTTCGTCAGGAACAAAAGATGATCCGTTCCCAGATGGAAGGAGCAGGGAAGAATAACGGAGCCGTCTTCGAATATATTTCCGGTATTCAGAAGATCAAGGTTAGCGGAAGCGAAAAACGTGTTTTTACACGCTGGTCGGAGTGCTATGCCGATAAGGCGAGAGCAACTTTCTATTTCAGGATGCCACTTTCGATCCGGCCCTACCTGATCCAGGCAATCCATCTGTGCGGAACTCTGCTTTCCTATGTGATTGCTTACAGAAATCATCTGCCGGTTGCGCAGTATGCTGCTTTTTCATCGAGTTTCGGACTCGTTACCGGGGCAATTGTTTCGATGATTCCCTCTCTTAGTTATTTCGCCTATGTGGAACCGATCCTGGAAATAGGATCTCCGGTTCTGGAAGAGATTCCTGAGACCAGCGCTGCAAAGAAAAATGTGCAGTCATTGAGTGGAAGAATCGAACTGAACAACGTGACCTTCAGATATGAGAAGGGCGAGAGAACGATTCTGAACGGGATCTCCCTGACGATCCGTCCGGGAGAATATGTGGCGATCGTGGGAAAGACCGGCTGCGGTAAATCAACGCTGATGCGTCTGCTCCTTGGCTTTGAGACGCCTCAGAGCGGAGCAATCTTCTATGACGGAATCAATCTGGACGTTATTGACAAGCATTCTCTGCGCCGGCGGATCGGGACAGTGCTGCAGAATGGAAAACTCTTTTCCGGAGATATTTTTTCCAATGTAACGATAGCAGCCCCCTGGCTGACTATGGATGATGCCTGGGAAGCTTTGGAGCAGGCCGGCATGGCAGACGATGTCAGAAGAATGCCGATGGGAATGCATACGGTGATCAGCGAGGGAAGCGGAGGTATTTCCGGAGGACAGAAACAGCGGCTTCTGATCGCACGAGCGCTGGCGCCCAAGCCGAACATACTGTTACTGGATGAAGCGACAAGCGCACTGGACAATATAACCCAGAAAATAGTGACAGAATCATTGGATTCTTTGGATTGTACACGTATCGTTATTGCACACAGGCTTTCTACGATTCGTTCCTGCAGCAGGATCATCGCGATCGACCAGGGACGTATCGTTGAGGATGGAACTTATGATGAACTGATTGCGAAGAATGGATTCTTTGCAGATCTGGTATCTCGCCAGCAGATTGGAGAAAAAGAAATAGAAGGAGGACAAAATGAATAAGGATCTGGCAGAGTTCAAAGACAGACTGGTAACGGATGACGAGTTCTACAAAAAAGTGAAGGAATGCGGATCTACGGCGGAGGTTATCCGGTTCGCGGCAGAAGCGGGCTATGTCTTCACAGAGAAGGAACTGGAAGAAGAGACAGAACTGTCGGATGCGGAACTGGCTTCCGCAGCAGGCGGCACCGGTATCGCAGGCAGTATTGCCATTTATGCCGGAATTGTAGGCAGGTAAGAAAAGGGGAGCATCCTCTCAGATTATTTATGAGGAAGGAAGGACTATGAACGAGAATATTAAGATGTTACTGGAAAAACTGAATGAAGACGAGGAACTCGCTGACAGACTGAGTAAATGTCAGAATCCCGACGAAGCCTATGCAGCTGCCAGCGAAGTGGTGAGCGGCTTTACCAAGGAGGAGTTTATCTCCACTATGGAAAAAATCAAAAGTTCCATTGAGGACACCGGAGATCTCTCTGATGAGGATCTGAGCCAGGTCGCAGGAGGAGATGATGGTAAGGTCTCAGCCGCAGTTAGTGTTAGCTGTGTCGCTACTGCGACCTGTACGATTTTTATCGCCAGTGCTGCTATTTGATGAGGAAGGACTATGAACGAGAATATTAAGAAGTTTCTGGAAAAACTGTCCAATGATCCGGAGGCTATAGCAAAAATGAGCGCCATTCGTGATCCGGAGGAAGCCTATCAGCTGGCAAGCTCTATGCAGGACGGGTTTACCAAGGAAGAGTTCATCTCAGTAATGGAGGCATTTAGGGAATCCGGTAAGCCGAGGGAGGACCTCTCCGATGAGGATCTCATGAAGGTTGCGGGGGGAGCTGATGTGTGGGAGGTCATCTACACTGTTGAATCAGCTGTAATAGCTTCGGGTCTCGCGGCAGGGTTGGCGGCCATCTGATGTTGCACCATCGTGCGGAAGAGGAGTTTCCTATCGCTCGATAAAAAATACAATAAGGAGAAAAGGCATGAACGAAAACATCAAACTATTTCTGGAAAAGCTGGACAAGGATCCTGAGGCTGCAGCAAAAATGAGCGCCATCCGTGATCCGGAGGAGGCTTATGCTTTTGCGAGCTCCATGCAGGACGGGTTCACTAAGGAGGAGTTTTTATCCGCCATGGAAGAACTCAAGACGGCTATGAAGAATAATGAAGAACTCACCGATGAGGATTTGAACAAGATTGCAGGTGGAGATGATGGGACCGTCAGTTTGGTCTTGAACACTATTGAGCTAACTGTAATGTCTGGGTGTCTCGCGGCCGGCGCTGCGGCCATCTGATCCTGTACCATCGCGCACAAGAAGAACTTTCCCTTCGACCGAATATTATGATTAAAAACGGAGAAAAAACCATGAACGAAAACATCAAACTATTTCTGGAAAAGCTGGCCAAGGATCCGGAGGCTACAGCAAAAATAAGCGCTATCCGTGATCCGGAGGAGGCTTATGCTTTTGCGAGCTCCATGCAGGACGGTTTCACGAAGGATGAGTTTATCTCTGCTATGGAGGAACTCAAAAAAGCCAGCAAGGACAGCGGCGATCTCACCGATGAGGACCTGAGCAAGGTTGCCGGAGGAAATCCTAGTATTTCCAATGTCGCGGTTACCGCAGCCCTAAGCATTGGCATTCCAGCCATTGCTGCCGCAATAGCGGCCATTTGATCCTGTACCATCGCGGATAAGAAGAACTATTCCTTTGACCGACTATTATGATGAAAAACGGAGGAAAAAACATGAACGAAAACATCAAACTATTTCTGGAAAAGGTGGCCAAGGATCCGGAGGCTGCAGCAAAAATAGGCGCTATCCGTGATCCGGAGGAGGCTTATGCTTTTGCGAGCTCCATGCAGGATGGCTTCACCAAGGAGGAGTTTATTTCCACTATGGAAACGCTCAAGTCGTCTATCGAGAGCAGTGAAGAACTCACTGATGAAGATCTGAGCAAGATTGCAGGTGGAGAAGCTGATACTGTCTCTTTGGTCGTGTCCACTATTCAGATATCCCTATGGGGGTCGGCATTGTTAGCAGGCTCGGCCGCCATCTGATACTGTACTATCGCGCTTAAGAGGATATATTTTGTTTCTTTGACCTCAATATCATTAATGCAAAAGAAGATTTTTACAAAGAACACAGCTAAAGGAGAAAGAATAATTATGAATGAAAACATCAAGAAGCTTATGAAAACAGTGTCCGAAAATCCGGAGATCGCCGCCAAGTTCAGCGGAGTCACGGATCCTGAGGAAGCCTTCAAGATTGCGAGCTCCATTCAGGACGGCTTCACCAAGGAAGAGTTCATGGCTGCCGTGGAAGCAGTCGAGGCATACATGGAGGGAAGCAAAGAACTCTCGGATGAAGACCTTAGCAAGGTTGCCGGTGGCGATTTCAGCGACGTCATGGAGACCATTTGGTTAAGCGTCAAAGTAGTAGCTACTGCGACTCCTGCATTGGCTGCAGCAATTTAATTAGTACTGACAAATCAGGAACAATAAAGAAAAATGAAGATAATAGATTTCCGGAGCTTCGTTGTTCAATTGCAACGGAGCTCCGGAATCTTATTTTTTGCAAGAATTTGTATTACTGATCTATTATTCTGTTTTGTCGAGTAATGGCACAGGATCAGATGGCCGCCCCTATCGCCGCAGAACCAATGACGGATGTTAAGGAAAAGGCGCTGGCAATAACAGTACAAGAAACTATATCAGTTTCCTCCTCCGCGCCTCCGGCAACCTTTTTCAGATCCTCGTCGGAGAGCTCTCCGGAGCTCCCCATGGACGCCTTGACAACCTCCTCCATGGCGGACACGAACTCCTCTTTGGTGAAGCCGCCTACTGCTTCGCTGGCAATAGCGTACGCCTCTTCAGGATCCTTGAGTGCACTGAACTTTGCGGCGAGCGCCTCGTCCTCAGACAGCTTCTGCAGGAAAGCCTTGATGTTCTCATTCATGATATATATTCCCCTTTCCGTGTGAATTTCTATATAAGAACTCTTCGAATATTATAGCATGTTATGGGTTACGGGGACAGGTTCCATGACCCACTTTTATCTGATTCAAGATAGGAATGATAGCTGTCATACGAGTTCTCCAGCGTGATCATTATATCGAAGATGTCTGTACTTTTTGCAGATGCGATCATCGTCTCAAATACATTTAGAACAATGTCAATTGCATCAGCAAGTTTATTGAGATCTACGCCGTCAGCTGTGTAATTTTCAAGCCGGCCTCCCGTGTATCTGCGGTCAGTGATCCCCAGGAAAAGCTCTTCCAGTTCTTTACTGTATTCTCCAAAAGCACCAAACAGACCAACAGCATCCGCAACGAGTTCATCCCAAATCTCATCGATCTTATCAGGATACAGTCTTCTGCAGACGAAGTGTGTCAGCTCATGATACTTTCGTATACTGCCGGACGCAGTTTTCCATTCCTCTTCGCTCAAAGCCTCGTGTCCAGTCACTGTCATCAGCTCATTGACACGTTCAACAGACACGTTGCTGTATGGCCCGCAGGAGAGAACTATGAGCATATCCTGGTAGTTATCCCTGACAGAGGTGAAACGCTTGAATTCAGCACCCCAGTCAGGAAAGATTACGCCGGCGGCCTGCTGCTCTTTGAAGAATGCCTCTTTATGAGCATTGATCTTTGGCCAGTTGAATGCGATAATCGTCGAGGCTCCCATGGTCGCAGGAACCTGCGCTTTCGGTCCATCTTTGGTGGCCATCATGCACCTTACAAACACTTCAAAATCGTGTCTGTTGTACAGAGTAATTACCCGTGCAGTTCCTGCCGGCGTATCGATGTTGTCTAAGGAGTCTTTTTCGTCCATGACAAAATGAGAAAGGCTGCACGCGGCAGGGGCATGCCCTCTCAATATGCAGGATTTGTATTCCTCTATGTCCGCTTTGTCCGGATCGAGATACAGCTGCGGATATGTTATTGCAAGATTCTCTATTACAGTTATATTAGTCATATTCATCAAATAACGGCATTGTCATAAGACTCGCCTTTTCCATAAGCCTTTTGTGTCATTCTAGCATGATCATACCAATTCAGAATGGCAAAATACAGCCTTTGCTTCAAAATTTGAATCATGTCGCTTCGATAGTGATGATTGGAGTCTCAAAGCCTTATTTAAAGGCTTAGAAAAGAATTTTCCATTGACTCCACATGATGTTACAAAGGGATCCAAGAAAAGGGTTTGGTGGAAATGTCTTAATGGACATGATTGGGAAGCCATCATTGCGAATCGGACTAAAGGCAGTAAGTGTCCTGTGTGCTCTCGAAAAAGATTGATGGGTACTTAATGGATGAATTGTATTATTGTTCATAGATGGGTCGTATAAGAGCATAGAAATTACTGGCGTTTAGAAGTATATTGATTTCAGAAGAAAATGGTGTTTCGGATTGGAGGTAACTATTATGATGTATCCATATATGACACTTAACGATGATACGGAAATAACTCATTCCGAGATGAAACCGGATGGGCAGGTGAAGGTATATATTGAAACTCCTGACCTGAAAGATGGATTTCATAATGCCACATGTTGGCTGCCCGGCTATAGATGGGAATGTAATGGATATAATGATACAGAAATGGCTTATTTTAAGAAACTTGTACGAGACAATGCCCATCTCATTATTGAGTTTTCGCAAGAAGGAGGCATACTGAATGCCGCAGCTGTTTAGAAAAAGAAAAAATGCCTGGGTGTACCAAAGGGTGTACCCCAGAGTGTTATTTCTGAAAAAGGGCCAAAAGACGTTGCCTTTCCTACATATTTAATTTGAATACAAGGCATGGCATGGAAGAGGGCGCACGAGGCCAGCACCGTTTCGGTGCCCAGACCTCGGTTCTGCGCGGACCGGAGCGGAGCGTAGACCACGAGGTTCGAATCCGAGGGCTTGCAGCCCGATGCTCCACGGTTTTTTAGATCCCGGAAAGCTTGAAAATCAATGCTTTCCGGGCTTTTCTATGCTCTGCGGTCGATGTGATTTGGATGTTCAGCGTGGACTTCTGGGGGCAATAAATAAGTCAGAAGAATACGGGTTATAGGGGGTACTGGAGGTTTGATTTTCGTTGAAGGAATTTTGATGTGAGAACTAAGCGGGTCTGTTACAATGTAGATTAACGGAGT
>JAFTFD010000187.1 GCA_017449745.1 Lachnospiraceae bacterium | reverse complement strand
TTGACGCTGAACGTGGCCAGAGATGTGTAGAATTCGGTATCGGAATTCCAGATTTTGCGGATGATCTGTCTGATCGTTTTCATGTTTATAACTCCTCTTAATGTATACTTTTCGTAAAAGCTTTATTTTTTCCAATAGAAGAGTATAGAATCAGTATGGCATTTAATCTTGCCATAAACACAGAAAAAACAGCTAAATCTTGCGCGGGGAAGTATGATTATTTCACAGTTATTTATTGCTTTTATTGTTTTCAGTATTATCGGCTGGGTGTACGAATGCACATACGTAACGATCCGAACAAAAAAATGGGATAACAGGGGATTCCTGTACGGTCCGCTGTGTCCGATCTACGGATCCGGCGTTGTGCTGGCGCTTGTCGTGTTTCGAATGCTGCCGGTGTTTTCCGCAGGTAATACCCCGGTGTGGGAGATTTTCCTGATCTGTGCAATCGGCAGTGCGATCCTCGAATATGTCACTTCCTGGACGCTGGAAAAATTCTTCCACGCGGTCTGGTGGGATTACAGCTATGTGCCGCTGAACATTCATGGCAGGGTCTGCCTCCCGGCGACGACCGGCTTCGGGGTCGCCGGCGTGGTGATCGTCAAGGTCCTGTTCCCGTTCCTGGCAGACGTGATCGCCAGAACGCATATCAATGAGCACCCGCTTCTCAATGAAGTAGTCGCTCTTGGAATGATGATGTGGCTCGGCATGGACCTTGCGCTGACGATCTCCTCGCTGACAAAACTGGTCACGCGTCTGGAAGCCTTCGAAGAATCCTTTGACGAGAAGATGGAGAATCGTGTTCAGTTGATAGCTGAAAACATGACGAAGCGTGAGCGCTACCATCTGCGCAGCATCCATTCCTTCAGAACAGAGGGCGCACAGGCAGCCGCAGCAAAACTAAAGACAAGATTGTCCGGACTTGGGAAAAAACTGCGTACGCCTATGGAGAGGGCGGCGCGAAAGAATCAAAATGAGAAGTAGAAGAGGATTCCAGTGGAAAGAATCCGGAGCAGGAATACCGGAGCAGCAAAAATAAGCAGCAGGGAATAACAAACGGGATTTAGAATTCCAGACGCATCTGGTAATCGATCCAGCTTTCCTGCCTGGCATCATGTATTATATCATCCGGCTGCAGCTGACCTGTCAGGATCGGCGAGGCCGGATCGTGTTTTTTCATGTTTACCCGCACAGTATCCGCATCTACATTTGCGTAGCAGTATCTGCACAGATGCCCGCAGGTGTTGTAAGCGCCGATATCCGCAGAAATATAGCAGGCGCATTCCTTCCTGCCCGGGGTGAAAGATGGGACCAGGAGATTCTGCCCGATCGCCTTTTCAAAGGTTTTGAACGTGGAGCAGCCGCTGCAGTCTGCGCCGACAGACTCCAGTATTTTATCTTCCGCGCAGGGCTTGATGACCATATCGTATTTTTTGCCGATCCTTACAAAAGCTTCCGTGAGCTCCAGCTGGACTGAAATAGGAACAGTGGAGACCTCAGGGAAGTTTCTTTTTACTTTCTCATAAAGATCGATGAAGCTGATGATGGCTGTGTGCGTATGACCTGCCAGCTCGCTTGCCATGTGCTCGAAAGCAGCGACGTGCTTTTCGACAGACCAGTCGGAAATGCTGGCCCGTGTTTGCATGTGACGATTGGAATCGTCAGCCTGATGATCAGCATGACTGTCAGAGATGTCAGCTTTTTGATTGGCAGAATCATCGGATCGTTTTGTGATAATGATCGGGTCATATCTCCATGCCATACAGTCCGGTCCCACGATCGATGAGATTTCCTGGAATGTTTTTATGACGTCCTGAACGGGCGGGACGCCTGGCTCAATATCCGTGCCGTAAGGGGTGATGGTGACGAACCAGTACTGGTGATACGGAGCGAGCAGATCCATATATCGCAGCATCGGCGCCGGATTTTTAGAGCAGAAAATGATCAGGTCGACGACGGACGGGTCCAGTTTGTATCTTGTGACAGAGACCGGATTGAACGGATTTCTGACCATGACAAAACCCTCCCGCAGGCGGTTGGCAAACCAGCGGGAGTAGAAGGCAGGAATATCTGTTCTTTGTCCGGTGTTCAGGATCATAACATCATACCAGCGTTTTCCATCATCATGAAAATAGCCTGTTGTTCCGGCGCGATCCCGGATTTCGTAAATGTCGGCGCGCCGCAGACATCGTGAATAAAACCGTAGGCATCCATCTTAGACTCTACATAAATGCGGAGATCATCTGCCGTTTCGAGCAGATCTTCATCCAGCCAGCCCTGCCGGCAGCCTCTGTAGATCGAGTAGGAGAGCATTGCGGCAATTCCGGCTTCCTCAAAACTTGCAGGATCGTCCAGAATATTGTGGAAGTGTCCCTCGCTGTCGCGATGCTGCAAAATATCTTCGATGAGCTTTGCTGCCCGGCTTTGGAATCTTTGGACAGCACTTTCGTTTTCATCCAGAAGCCCGATCATACGGACAAGCGCCATCAGGACCCAGCCGTTTCCGACGCCCCAGTGATCCGGATCTGTCATGACTTTCTTCTTATCATCCCAGATGTGGCACAGAAGGCCTGCCTGCTTGTCATAAAGCGCGTCCCAATATGCGTCCACATGGCGGATCGCCAGTTCCGTGTATCCGGCAGCAGCAAGATAAGGCGGAAGCATGTAGAAAGAGTCCGCCCAGAACTCTGTTCCACGCGTAAGATGGTAAACGATCCCATCATCATTTCTGGGGGCGTCTTGCAGTGCCCACTTAAGGAGCCGCTCCGCACCTGATTTCAGGAAAAGGACTTCGGAGGAATCGACCATTGAATCATCTATTGAATTGTCCATTGCATCATTCGCTGGCTCATCCATTGATTCTTTCGCTGAATCAGCTGCTGAATTATCCTTCAGGTCCTCGATTGGAAGATTTTCCTTATTTTCAATATTATTCAGCGATTTGAGCACAGCCAGTAAGGGTTCGCCGACTGAGCAGGGATC
>JAFTFD010000186.1 GCA_017449745.1 Lachnospiraceae bacterium | reverse complement strand
CCCAGCCATTCTACGGTCTCGGCACTGTTATCTGCCCAGAAGCGGATCAGGTCAAATTTGCAGTAGCCGGTCGCATATCTGACGATATCTTCGATGGCTTCCATCTTGTCGATGGCCATCTCAGGGAATTTCTTTTCTGTTTCTTTCTGCCATTTGGAACCGATCGCCCCGATATCCTCGCGGATCGTCGTAAGAGCCTCGTTTTTCTCAATGGCAAGGACCTTCAATCCTTCCTCCGCAGCTGTCATCAGTGTAGGCCAGCCGCCTGTTCCGAGCCCGGCGACAAGGACCTCTACATCCAGCTCCTCCGTGATATCGCCATCCGCGATCTCAGGTGCCTCGCCGAGCCAGTCTGCACCGGTCTCTTCCTTTGCAGTGAGTTCTACCTGCTGGCCGCTTGCCTGTGAAATACAGTCCGCCGCTGCCTTTTTAACGGCATTGGATGTCACCGTCGCTCCTGTGACAGCATCAATATCCGCTGTCTGGCCGCTCAGGATCGCATCCTGGAGCTTGCCCCCCGCCGCTGCGCCGATATCCGGTGTCTCGCCGGAAACGTCGATCTGCACATCGGTGATGGAGTGCTCGTCAAAAGTCATCGTGACAACACAGTCACTCTGCATACCCTTTTCAGATGCCGTGTACGTGCCCGGTGTAAAAGTCATTCCGCTGACAGCCTGGACGACCTCACTCTTGACTTCCTCCGGCAGATCGGATGCTGCAACGGCCGCCTCTGTCACTGCTGCCGCCTCGGAAGCCGCGGAACCCGCACTGCCCGCGCTCCCCGCAGCTGCTGCGGCAGTTCCTTTGCCGGACACAGCCGCTTCGACGCCTTCAAGCACGCCCAGGGCAGCAATACTCGCCGCACCTGCAGCCAGGCCTTTTATAAATGTCCGTCTGGAAATTTCCTGTTTTGCCATATTTCCCCCTTTACTAATTTTTATATTTGCTTAAATTCCTGGTCCTCTCAATGACCGGGAAGAATAGCCTGAAAGAAGATTTACCATGAAGACCGGCCAAAAGGACAGGTCATTGTTTCTTCATTTTTGTTTCTTCATTTTTGCAGCCAGCGTACACAGGAATATGCTCAGCTCATACAGCACCAGCATCGGGATCGCCACCATGATCTGCGACGTGATGTCCGGCGGCGTGATGAGGGCTGCGACCACAAAGATCAGGACGATCACGATCCGCCTGAAGCGTTTCATCCACTCGATCCTGATAATGCCCAGCTGTGTCAGCAGGACTGACACTACCGGCAATTCGAAGATCAGTGCGAAAATAATAAAGACCGTCAGCAGGAATGAGACGTAATTCTGTACGCTGATCGTCGCCGTGATCCCGCTGCCGCTCCCGATCCCGATCAGGAAATGCAGCATGAAGGGCAGAACGATCCTTCCTGCAAACAGGACGCCTATTGCCGCAAACAGCGTGCCGAAAAGGATCGCGAAAAGAAAATATCTTTTTTCCTTGTCTGAGAGCCCGGGTCCTGCAAATGCGTAGATCTCATACAGCAGCACAGGAAGCGTTACGCAGAATGCAAATACGAATGCCACCGAGAAATACTCCAGCAGCAGTTCCTGCGGAGAAATGTATACGAAAGAGTATCCGTACACCTCCCCCATTTTCAGCAGCTGTTGTACGATCCCCTCAGCCCTGGAGAGTCCAAAGACCGCCGCCGCAAGCAGCACTGCCAGGCATATGAGTAGTCTTGTCCTTAATTCCTTCAGATGCCCTGACAGGGGCATCGCCCCGTCAGACTGGCTCACTGCTGTTTGCCCTCAGGATCTTCGGACGCCTTGTCTTCGCTCTCCATGCCTTCCTTGAAGCTGTGGACGCTCTTGCCGAACATCTTTGTCAGTTTAGGGATCTGCGTGGGTCCGAAAATAATGACCACTACGATCAGAATGATGATCAGTTCTGTTGTCCCAATGCGCATTTTACTTCACCTCTTTATATATTCTAAAAGGACCTGCTCCCGGACCGGCTGTTTGCTGTTCCTCTTACTGTTCCGATTCGGCCGGTTCTTTCTGTTCTTCCTGCTGTTCAGGCACAGCCTGTTCTATCTTCTCCTGCTCTTCCGGCACAGCCTGCTTTATCTGTTCCTGCTGTTCAGACACAGCTTGCTCTATCTGCTCCTCGTGTTCCGGCATAGCCTGCACTTTCTGCTCCTGTTCAGGCTTCTCTGCGCTCTCTTCCGGCTCCTCAGCCTTCTTCGCGGAGGGCCTGCCGATATTGCGGATAGATTTCTGTACGTCCCGTACATTTCCCTTCAGCGCCTTATCCAGCTCCTCGATCGGCTCCATCGCCTCCCTGAGAGGTCTCTGTGCCTCCTCTAAAGGTTCCACGACGCTCTTTTTGATCTCGGAAGCCGCCTCATCAGAAGCTTTTCTGAACAGCGAGAGTGCCTCGCCCAGTTTTTTTGCATATTGTGGAAGTTTATCCGGACCGATGACAACCAGTGCCACGATAAAGATCAGAATCAGCTCTGTTATACCGATTCTCAAAGATTTTTCCCCCTGCCAAAGATTTTCCCGGAACTATACAGATTTGACCCATCAACTCATTCTGTACCAGAAAACATGTACAAATCAATATATCCCTAACATACCTATTTTACAACTTCTATACCATATGCACAACCAAAAACAGGCGGTCCTGTGAAGGACTGCCTGTTTTGACGAAAATCAGATCTGGACGCAAGCGCTCATACCACTGCCATCTTTTTCCACTTGCCGATCCTGTAAAGGATAAAGGTAAGGAAGGCTCCGATCAGCCAGGTAATCAGCATGGACCACTGCATCATGTAACAGTCACCCGTGGGGAGTTCCGGCGTTTTGGTGAGATAGACAAGGCCATAAGCCAACGGAACACGGATCACGACGGAAGTGATCAGGGACATCCACATAGGCGTCACCGTATCACCCGCACCGCGCATGATTCCGGAGAGGCACTGCGTGACCTCCATGGCGATATACCCGACTGCGATGATGCTCATCATATGGTAGCTCATCTCGATCAGCTCCTGCGTCGAGGTAAAGATCCCCATGATGCTGCGGCCGACCAGCAGGATCAGTGCCGTCAGGACAGCGGAGATCCCCATAGCCGCCAGGGTACCTTTTTTCGCGCCTTCCGTGACACGGTCAAGCTTTCTGGCTCCGATATTCTGGCCGGCATAGGTCGTCATGGCTGTACCGAAGGAAAATGCCGGCAGCATGACGAATCCGTCGATTCGCATGACGATAACGTTCGCCGCAATATACTGCTCTCCAAAGGTATTGGTCAGTGACTGTACGACGATCATGGACATCGAGAAGATCGCCTGTGTGATCCCGGAAGGAAGTCCGAGACGGATCAGCTGTCCGGAGAAGGTCTTTTCCGGGCGCAGGTATTCCTTTTTCAGGTCAAAATAATCCGTCATCTTTGTCAGCTTGCGGATCGCAAGATAGGCAGAAATAAACTGTGCGATGATCGTAGCCAGGGCGACGCCCGGAACGCCCATCCCGAACCTGGCGACAAAGAGCCAGTCGAGGACGATGTTGACGCCCGTTGCCACCAGCAGGTAGACCAGCGCGGAGACCGAATCGCCCAGACCGCGGAGAACACCGCTTAAAATGTTGTAGTAGCCGCCGCCGGACATACCAAGAAAGATGATGATGAGGTAGCTGGTGCACCAGTCAATGATGCTCTCCGGCGTGCCGAGCAGTTCCAGGAGCGGTCTTGTGATCAGCGGACCGACGATCATGATGATCACGGACGCAATTCCGGTCAGCGTGATACAGGAGCCGATCGACCTTGAAAGATTCTCCCTCTGCCTGGCGCCATAATACTGGGACACCATAATGCTCGCGCCGACGGAAATTCCCATGAACAGGACGAACATCAGGTTCAGGACCGGGCCTGCGCTGCCGACTGCTGCCAGAGCATTATCCCCGACATAGCGGCCGACGATGATGCTGTCCACGGTGTTGTAAAGCTGCTGCGCGATATTGCCGAGCAGCATCGGGATCGTAAAAATCAGGATCTGTTTGACGGGGCTTCCCTCCGTCATATCCACAGGTGCAAAAAGTCTTTTCAAAAAGTTCATGTTGTCTACCTCTAAAACCGAAGCGTTTACGCGGAGGTTTCATGATGAGAAATCCGCGCAGGCGGTTTCTCATCTATGATCACGAGCCGCGCCTGAGCGCCGGCTCGAAGGTGAAAAATCAGCTCTTTCAGAGTGATTTTTCACCGTATACTCCTAAAACCGAAGCGTTAACTTTCCCAGATGCACCCCTTATTCTGTCTGTGTTTTAGTGCTGCACGCTCTCTCTCATGGCAGCCATCATTCTCTCCATGACGGGCCCCATATAGCGCGCGAAAACGCCCTGCAGTTCGTGATCATAATTGGTCCTGACCCTGGTATCCGCATCGATAATGATCGTGTTCTCTTCACCAGGCCTGCACGCATCCCACTGCGGGATCGCCGCGTTATTCGGATCCCCGGTCTTCGCGAATGCCATCACGGACTCGAAGACCTGATCCTGGATCTTCACTGCCAGCTCCTCATTGCCGTGCGGATACTGAATGAGATCTATATTGCGGAAAACATACGGGATGTCGCTGCAGTGCCAGGGAGTCTGCCTTCCGTTGATCGGCTGATCCATGTTGAACATATAGGACCATGTGCAGTTATTGAGCTCGCTTCTCTTTGCAATGTACGCGATCTCAGGAGCCCTGAAAATGAAGTCCAGCCTCAGGGCATCAAGAAGCGGACGCTCCGGATAGGCCTTTTCAAAGAGCGGGATCACTGCGTCGGCACCTTCCTGCCCGAGTGTCTCTGTCAGGATCTTTTTCTGCTCTTCTGCGGGAATTCCGTCTTTATAAGGACTAGGCATAAAGGAAGTAAATTCCCCGTATACGCTTCCGACCAGCAGCGGAATTCCGGCAGTCTCTGCGCGGAAGCCGTTCGCAACAGGTTCTCCTTTATAAAATGCGTTCGGGTGCGGTGCGCCGCCTGTGTATTTTCCCTGCGCCTGAAAAGCGGGACGGAGTTTTTTGTAGGCATCGGCAAGTTGGGCATAGGGAACTTTTTCCAGTTTCCTGACATGCTCCGCTGTACCTGTTTCGCCTTCTCCCAGGATGCCCAGCTCTCTCATGATCGCCTCGGCAAATTCCCTGCCGCTTCCGACCTGGTCAGCGAGGACGGGGCCTATTACGCCGCTCATGTTGTAACCTTTTGCGTAAAGGCCGTCTGCCGCCGGCGTCTGCAGGAGCGTTGTCACCTTGGCTCCGCCGCCGGACTGCCCGAACACAGTGACATTATCGGGATCTCCTCCGAAAGCAGCGATATTGTCATGGACCCACTGCAGTGCCGCGATCAGGTCATCCGTTCCTGCATTTCCGGAATTTGCATACTCCTCGCCGAAGTCAGAGAGGTCAAAATATCCCAGCACATTTAATCTGTGGTTCACGCTGACGACGACCACGTCGCCGTGTGTGCACATATTTTCGCCTTCATAGGCAATATGCTCGATCGAAGAGCCGGCCTCAAATCCGCCGCCGTGCATCCAGAACAGGACCGGCCTTTTTGCGTCATCCGTCTCCGGTGTCCAGACGTTCAGGTTGAGGCAGTCCTCATCCATCGGCCAGTATCTGTGAGGAACATTGAGTTCCCCGTTCGGTCTTCCCAGATCCAGAAGCGGGCACACAAAGCCGTAATTGGTCGCGTCCTTAAGGCCTTCCCATGCATTCACCGGTTCCGGTGCGTGAAAGCGCTCTGCTTTTGCATACGGAATGCCCTTGAAGATCTTCATTCCGTTCCAGGCATAGCCGTGGACCTTGCCCTTTGTTGTCTCTACAACTGCTGTCTCGTCATTGAAGCAAAAATAGCTCATAGTGTCCCCCTTGTTCTGATATAGCTGTTTCTCTTTTCTCCGTTATAGATTCACTTCCGGCACATAATTGACCGGCGTGAGAAAATTAGTATATACGCGTCCGCTTTGCAGATCATCATTAGTCACGTCTACGATCCACCATTGTCCGCCAATGAGCACCTCATTCCATGCGTGGTTAGCCTGCACAGCCGTACGGCCCCTTATATATCTGACAGGAATACCTGCCTCCGAACAAAGAGCATACATGGTCCTGGCATAACCGTCACAGACTCCGTAGCCCGTTGTCAGGGTGTCATAAACAGAGCGGTTTACACTCCTGCCGCCATTCTTTTCTCTTGCAAGTCCTCCCAGATCATAATCTACATGTTCACAGAGGTAATCATGGAAATACAGCACCTGCTGGATCGGTTCCTTGAAAGGACAGCCGGCGACGATATCCCGGATCATTTTCTGCGCCGCATAATGCTTTGCCACTTCTTTTTCAAGCGTGGAGTGCGGTCTTGTCTGATACTGCCGGATCACATAGCCGGGTAAATTCCACTGAAGCGCACCATACAGTTCTCCGAGAAAATATTTGTCGAATTTATCTGATACAGCTTTCATGACCAGATCATCCGCCTGAATGATATTGCAGGCGCCCACTTCCTTGAGTTCCAGCGTCATCTGCTGAAAGACGGCGTCAGCTGCAGCATCATGCGTCAGCGCTTCGCTCGCCGCTCGGGATAACGGGCCCTGCTCCGCCGCTCTGGTCTCCATAACTCCTGTACAGATCGTCAGAAGGCATGCTGCCAAAAAACCTGTTGTCAGAATAACCAATTTCCTTTTCAGAGAAAGCATAGACATCACCTTTTCAGGAAATATCCCGATATCGGAAAAGAGTCAGGAGATCTGTCTTCTCCTGACTCAATTTTATCATACAGTCCGAAATTGCTGCAGACTTACTGACAATGTTCCCTTACGATCAGCTGCCTCAGCCGCCGATTCCGACATCACCCCACACATCGCTGGAGATCAGTGTGATGTAGGTCTTGCCTGTATTCAGCGTGATCTCGTTGCCGTTTGCGTCATAGTATCTGGTGATATCCTGATCGCCGAATTTACTCCAGGTGATCGGGATGGCTCTGCCGTTCGTGATATACCAGCCGGGCTGTTTTTCAGCGATACAGTTATAGATCATATAACCATTTTCATCATACTGATGGATCGTGCAGTCCTGCAGGATAACGTTCTTGAAGGAAAGGATCCTGCCGTCAGCTCCGTCCTTGTGCACTTCCTGATACTGGTAATAGTCATAGGTTCCCGTCTCTTCATTAAACTGAAGCCAGGGTTTGTTATGCCAGTGAGGCAGGTTGACTTTCGTTGCCACGATGGAATCATCGCTGTCAAGTGTCACTTCCTTGCCGTACTCAATGAAATTGAAGTGCGTATCATCGTCCGGCTTGTGGCTGTTATAGCTTCTGGAGACTCCTGTATTGTTAAAGTTCTTATCCAGGTCTCCGGGCAGGCAGTACTCAGTGAACTCCGTAGCCTTTCCGTTGTTGACTCTCGAGAATGTACCGGAGAAGTGATCCGTATATCCCTTATTCAGATAGTCATTGATATAGAAGGGACCGCCGTCATGGCAAAGGACGCCATTCCACTCCGCATTCAGCAGAATATTGGTAGGACGCACGCTTCGAATGCTGCCGAACTGTTCCAGTTTTCCCCAGTCTTTGACGACACACATGTATCTTGTGACGCGGTTGTTCGCCATACTGTTGATCAGCTCGTAAAGGACATCCGTATCTGCTGTACCGAAATGAGGGAGCGCTCTCTCATCGTCATCCACCATAATGGAGACAGGGCGCTGGTTGCGCAGTTCTTCGCTGATCGGCTCGCCGGTCGTCTCGCTGTAATACATTCCCTCGGGAAGCACATAAGCTTCCTCTTCAGGCTCCTCTTCCACAGGCTCTTCCTCTACAACCTCTTCAGGCACTTCTTCCTGAACGGGCTGGGCGTCCTCCGGGATCTTATTCCAGAGCTGTACCGGCTCCTCTTCAGGTTCCTCATTCTCTTTGGAACATGCTGCCAGAGAAAATGCCATAACTGCTGCCAGCATTGCAGCGAGAATTCTGGTCTTTTTCATAAATCTTAATTCCTTTCCTGTACCTCATCATCCGGTATTGACAGCGCTCTAAAACTGTCCGGGCCCGCAGAACTATTACCTGTTCCTGTGCCGAATGCCCATTCGCCGGCAAATATAAATTCAGCCCATCTGAACCGGGCAAATATATATTATACAATATACCAGCAGTAAAGGTCAAAAGTAAGCTGTGATCTTTCCGCTGCCTTAGTCCAAAGTGATCTTCGGAGGCATACTGCGCTTATGAGCGCTGGCTCTGTGCATTCTCTCAATGATCGCGTCATCGTCTGCATTTCCGGAGGTACCCTCGCGGATATATTTGTGAATACTCAGATAAGAGACACCCATGCGTTCCTCATCGGACTTGCCGGAAAGGCCGTCAGAAGGCGTCTTAACGACCAGCTCGATGGGCAGCTCTTCCAATGTTTTGCCCACTTCAACGACTTCTATGCTGGTCAGTTCTGCGAGCAGCGCGAAATCACAGCTCGTATCGCCATCCTTGGTGCAGTATCCGACAAAGCTCTCGGAAAGATTCCCCGTGCCGCAAAGCCTTCCTCCGATTGCCTGTGTGATATAACGAAGAACTGTCATCCGGAGGCGGGGTCCGACATTGATATCGCTCTCCCTGTGATAGGGGACCTCCAGATTCTCCGCATTCTCAACTGCGCCAAGCAGTGCCTTATGGATCTCGCCGATATTGATCACGCGGCGCGGGATCCCAAGGCTGTCGCAGACCTTCATGCTGTCGCTGATATCTGCCTGAACATTGTCCGGGAGCATGATCCCGTAGACATTCTCTGCTCCGAAAGCACGCGCGCACAGTGCGGCGCAGACCGTCGAATCCTTGCCCCCGGAAACGCCGAGAACGACCTTGGTGACTCCCTGCTCTTCCTTCATTTTCTTAAGCTTTGCGACCAGGATATCCCTCACGGCCGCCGCATTAAAATTTTCCATTTCTGCCTCCTCAACCTATATGTCAGTCATACAACATGGACATCTTCATCTCATAGTAATCCGGCGTCATATCCAGATAGTGCAGGTGCGGGTTCTCGAAGCGCTGCTCTGTCTGCCAGATCTCATTCGCAAGCTGCTCTCTTACATATTCCGCGATCTCCCGGGTGGAAGGGAGAACCTTGACTCTCTTTCCGTTCTTTAAGATCATCTGCTGGAGTTTTCTCGCCGTGCAGTCCTTAAAGGATCTGTTCTTCCAGGGGCGCTCCGGATCCACGAACCGGAAGGGCTCACTCAGATCCACGACTTCATCTTTCTTTGCGATGAGGTCCGCAATGGCATGTCCCGTCTCATCATAAATACGGTATACATCTTTCAGGCCCGGATTTGTGATCTTGGCCGCTGTCTCGGATATCTTGATCCTGGGATCCATGACTCCGTCCACTTCTACGGCGCAGAGCTTGTAGACCGCGCCGAATACGGGCTCCGATTTGGAGGTGATCAGTCTCTCGCCGACGCCAAAGGAGGATACCTGTCCGCCCTGGCGCAGGATCGACATGATCGTGAACTCATCCAGACTGTTGCTGATGACGATCCTGGCATCCGTAAAGCCCGCCTCGTCCAGCATCTGCCTTGCCTGCTGCGTGAGATAACCAAGGTCTCCGGAGTCGATCCGGATACCGTAGTTTTTGGATACGATCCCTTTGTCCTTCATCTCCTGGAAAACCTGGATCGCATTCGGCATACCGGAACGCAGGACATCGTAAGTATCTACGAGGAGGATGCAGTTATCCGGATAAATATCCGCAAACTTGCGGAATGCTGTCAGCTCATCTTTATAGAACATGACCCAGCTGTGTGCCATCGTTCCGCCGACAGGAATATCAAAATACTGCCCCGCAGAGACCGTAGCCGTGCCGGAGACGCCTCCGATAAAAGCAGCTCTTGCTCCATAGATCGCCGCATCATTGTTATGCGCGCGGCGTGCTCCGAAATCACTGACCGGGCGGCCGTCTGCCGCTTTTACGATCCTGCGCGCCTTTGTCGCGATCATGCTCTGGTGATTGACCTGGGCCAGGATCTCCGTCTCAATGATCTGTGCCTCCACAAGCGGAGCGACGACCGTAATAATCGGCTCGTTGGGATACATGATCGTGCCCTCAGGAAATGCATAGACATCGCCGGTGAAGCGGAAGTCCTTCAGGTACTCCAGGAACTCTGAATGGAACATATTCAGGGAGCGCAGATACTCAATATCCTCTTCCGTGAAGTGCATTCCCTCCAGATATTCCACGATCTGTTCAAGACCTGCAAACACGGAAAAGCCGCCCTGATCCGGGTTCTTTCTGTAGAAAACGTCAAAAGCCACTTTTGTCGTTGTGCTCTCCTGCAGGAAATAACCGTTTGCCATGGTCAGTTCGTACAGATCCATCATCATACTGATATTGCGGGCATCAAATATTCTCATATCTGTCTTCCTCTGCGCTTTGCGCTACGCGGCTGCCGGGTTCAGCCTGCCCTTTTCGGAGCATATCCGGCTGCTTTCAGGCAGTCAACAATACATTCGGAACCGGCAGCAGATCTGCCTTATTACGTAAGTTCCCGCATTATTATACTAATTTTGTGATCGCTGTAAAATAGATAATTCCCGATGTCCGATAAATTTTCAGCAGAACATATTGACACTTCGCTGTGTTAATGTTATAAAGTTCTAAACCGTTGAGGAAGAGTGAGTAGATTCTCCCGACGCTTACCCAGAGAGTTGCAGGCGGTGGGATTGCAGCAAAGCGAAGAGAATTGAATGGACTTCTGAGGGCGAACAGAAACGGGGATCCGGAGTATGTGAGACGGAGGTGACACTTCGTAAACAAATGTCAGCATATGATGGTATGCGTAAAGTGGGTGCAGTATTGCACCAAGCCGGGTGGCACCGCAGGTTCGTTTTATCACGATCCTGTCCCAGCAGAACTTCTGGGACAGGATCGTTTTTTTGTTTTTCCATCGTCCCGGGCATACAAATACACCTGTTTTATAAAAGAGGAGGAAAAGCAATCATGACAGCAAACGGAACCAAAAATGGCGCAGTGGAGATCCCCTACAAGATCTATCTCTCCGAGAACGAGATCCCGGCTTACTGGTACAATGTCCGGGCGGATATGAAGAATAAGCCCGCTCCGCTCCTGAATCCCGGAACACATCAGCCCATGACAGCTGAAGAGCTGAGCGGTGTTTTCTGCGACGAGCTCGTACAGCAGGAGCTGAACAACACCGATCCCTACATTCCGATTCCTCAGGAGATCCGCGATTTTTACAAGATGTACCGCCCCGCTCCGTTGGTGCGCGCATATTGCCTGGAGGAAAAGCTCCAGTCACCCGCCCATATCTATTACAAGTTTGAAGGAAACAACACAAGCGGCAGCCACAAACTCAACTCCGCGATCGCGCAGGCTTACTACGCAAAAAAGCAGGGGCTTAAGGGCGTGACGACAGAGACCGGCGCCGGCCAGTGGGGCACCGCGCTTTCCATGGCCTGCTCCTATTTCGGCCTGGACTGCAAGGTCTACATGGTCAAGGTCAGCTATGAGCAGAAGCCCTTCCGCCGCGAAGTCATGCGCACCTACGGCGCTTCCGTGACTCCTTCTCCGTCCGAAACGACACAGATCGGCCGCAAGATCCTCGCCGAGCATCCCGGCACGACAGGGTCCCTGGGCTGTGCGATCTCCGAAGCGGTGGAAGTAGCCGTCTCCAATCCCGGATACCGCTACGTCCTTGGCTCCGTCCTCAACCAGGTCCTGCTGCACCAGTCTGTCATCGGTCTCGAGACCAAGACAGCTCTTGAAAAATACGACGTCAAGCCCGACATCATCATTGGCTGCGCCGGCGGCGGCTCCAACCTGGGCGGCCTGATCGCGCCGTTCATGGGCGAAAAGCTGCGCGGCGAGGCAGATTACCGCATCATCGCCGTAGAGCCGGCTTCCTGCCCCAGCTTTACCAGAGGTGTATTTGCCTATGATTTCTGCGACACCGGCATGGTCTGCCCTCTTTCCAAGATGTATACGCTCGGCAGCGATTTCATCCCCGCTCCGAACCACGCAGGCGGACTTCGCTATCACGGCATGAGCCCCGTCCTCTCCCAGCTGTACGATGACGGCCTCATGGAAGCTGTCAGCGTCACCCAGACCAGCGTCTTCGAAGCAGCGGAGATGTTCGCCCGCGTGGAGGGCATCCTTCCCGCACCTGAGAGCTCCCACGCGATCCGCGTTGCCATTGATGAGGCGCTCAAGTGCAAAGAGACCGGCGAAGAGAAAAATATCGTCTTTGGCCTGACCGGCACAGGATACTTTGATCTCGTCGCATACGAAAAATACCACGACGGCAAGATGGATGATTACATTCCGACCGACGAGGAGCTCGCTGCTTATCGCGCAAAGCTTCCTCAGGTTTGATCACCCGCAATACTTCACTGCTACATGCGCTTAAACAGTACTATCTGATACAAATAACTCCCAAATCATAAACAGGCAAAAGCCCGGCCGACACCCGATGCCATCTTAATAGATGGCATTGGGCCGACACCGGGCTTTTGTTTATCTCTTACTCGATTTCCTGCTCGATCTCTTATTCGGTTTCTTACTTGAACTTGATCTCTTACTCGATCACGACCTCAGGCATTTCCGGAAGAGTATCCATCTCTCCGGCAAAATCTCCCGCTGCGCTCAGTTCCTTGATCTTCATAGAGCTGGTGACCTTGATCTTGTAGGTCATGGAAGAGAGCGCTTCCCCGCCCTCAGCCGGTACAAGCGCCGCTGTGACTTCTGTCTCTCCCGCCGTTTTCGGCGAGAGCACAAATACCTGTTTTCCGTCCGGGTCGCCCTTCTGATCTGCTGTCAGCGCAGAGGAAATATCAAATAATTCCTCCGTCTGCGTGACCTCCCAGACATAAATTCCCTCCGGATCTGACGAAACGGTGATCGTCATTTTCTGGGGCTTGCTGCTGCATGCCGTAAAGCACATTGCTGCGATGCAGAATACCATAACTATGGTTATCATTGTTTTGATTGTTTTGATTGTTTTCATCGTTTTCACTTTTCACTCCTTCCGCGTCGCCGGCAGATCCTGTTATTACCTTCCAAATACCGGGCCGCCGTCCTGCGCGCGGGTGTGCGCCATATCATTAAAGAGTTCTATTCTAGGATGCACATATTCACCGGGCCTTACCGGGAACTCCAGCGTGATGATCGATGTCAGATCGTATGGCAGCACCGTCAGTACATACGGGAATGGCATATTCAGCAGATGTGCCAGCACGCACGCCCCGGATCCGCCATGGCTGAAAAGCGCGATCGTCTCCGGCTCCTGCAATCAGAGAACAAATATCCGCCCGGGGCGCATTTCATGAGAATCTCAGTTTTTCATATCTGCATCCCTGAGAAATACTTTGTAACCGCGGAATGCCTCATAGATGTCCGCCTTACTCGTCGCCTCAAAAGGAGCGTGCATATTCAACACCGGAACACCGCTGTCAATAACGTTCATCCCATAGAGTGCCAGGATGTAGGCGATCGTTCCGCCGCCGCCGACGTCGACCTTGCCGAGTTCCGCTGTCTGGTACGCCACGCCTTCCTTTTCAAATATGCTCCGCAGATGCGCGATATACTCCGCATTGGCATCATTCGATCCGCTCTTTCCGCGGGAACCCGTGAATTTATTGAAGACCATACCCTTGCTCAGATGTGCTGTATTTCTGGTCTCAAAGCACTCTGCCCAGTGCGGGTCATATGCGCTGCTGACATCCGAAGAAAGCATGCAGGAGTTAGCCAGCGTCCTGCGCATGGCAAGATCCGAATACTGGCCGGCGAGATTCATCACCTCTGCCAGTGCATTCTCAAAGAACCTGGACTGCATGCCTGTCGCGCCGACGGATCCGATCTCCTCTTTGTCTACCAGCAGGCAGATACTCGTTCTGGCCGGTGCCGGAGTTTCCAGAATAGCTCTGAAGGAAGGGTAAGCACAGACTCTGTCGTCCTGGCCGTATCCGAGGATCATGCTGCGGTCAAAGCCGGCATCCCTTGCCTTTCCTGCGGGTACGATCTCCAGCTCCGCGGAAATGAAATCCTCTTCCTCAATACCGTAGTCGCGCTTTAAGATCTCCAGAAGAGCTGCCTTGACGGCTTCCTTGGCGGCCTCTTTTTCTTCTTTCTTTTCCGAACCTTCTGCAGCGTCTGCTTTAGCGGTCTCATCGATCACGATCGGCTGATTTCCCACGATCAGATCGAGCGCTTCGCCCTCGATCACCGTCGCCGCGCTCTTCTGCATCTGGTCCTGCGCCAGATGGATCAGCAGGTCGGAGACGAAAAATACCGGATCATCCTCATCTTCGCCGACGTTAAGGATCACTGTCTCCCCATCCTTTTTGACAACGACGCCGTGCAGGGAGAGCGGGAGGGCAACGAACTGGTATTTTTTGATCCCGCCATAATAATGGGTATCCAGATAGGCGTACCCGTCGCTCTCATAGACCGGATTCTGCTTGACATCCATGCGGGGAGAGTCGATGTGGGCTCCGAGAATATTTAAGCCGTTCT
>JAFTFD010000185.1 GCA_017449745.1 Lachnospiraceae bacterium | reverse complement strand
GAACTGCGGTGGCGGTGATCGGCTTTACTCTTACCTTTGGGGCAGCAGTGTTCGGGCTCTTAAAGATGGGAGTGGGTGCAATAGACATCGGGCAATATGAAGCTGCGTACGCATTGGGATATTCAAACCACAGGACATTCTTTACCATCATCCTGCCACAGGCGCTGCCGCATGTGCTGCCTGCCTATAAGGGAGAGATCGTCGGTCTTATCAAGGCGACAGCCATTGTCGGCTATATCGCCGTGCAGGATCTGACCAAGATGGGCGACATCGTACGCAGCCGGACCTATGAGGCATTTTTCCCGCTGATAGCCGTAACGATCATTTACTTTGTGTTGGAGGGACTGATCGGGTTCTTCGTTAATAAGATAAGCATCAACATGGATCCGAAACGCCGTATGCCGTCGGATATTCTGAAGGGGGTGAAGATCGATGATTAGGATCGAGCATCTGAAAAAGCAATCTCAAACAGAGTGTTCTATATGGACGAGGGCGGCATCTACGAAGACGGCTCTCCGGAGCAGATCTTTGAGCATCCGAAACGGGAGAATACCCGCCGTTTCGTGCACAGGCTGAAGGTTCTCGAACTGAGTATAGAAAGCCGGGATTATGACTTTATCGGCATGATGAACGAGATAGAGACTTGGTGCGGAAAGAATCAGGTCGCACCCAAACTGAAAAAACGGATTCAGCTTGTTTTTGAGGAAACAACGCAGCTTTTGATACCTATGCTTAAAACCCCGCATGTTCAGGCGGTCTGCGAGTATTCGGAGCAGACATCAGGGGCGAAATGGACATTCCGATATGCAATGGCACGGATGGAGCTGACACAATCAGATGAAAATCTGGGGATTACGGTATTAAGAGGCATGGCAGAGCGCATGGAATACTCCTGGAACGAAACAGATTCCCTGCCAAACAGCCTGCATATAACAGTCAGATGAGATCATCATTTTCTTTAATGCCGGTTTCAGAAGGCAAAAGGACGGATATTTATATAAATTTTCCCAAGGAAGCGGCCTTTGACACCTACTCTCTCAAACAGGATTTATGGGCAGCCCGCAGTGTGGTTTGGGTTGCCCGATTTTTGGCACCGGCATCTATATCATTCTGCGTTACCAATGCCTCTTGCCTCATAAGCAGCAAGTTCTTCCGCCGTCAGCTTGACAAAAGTCGATATCTGCCCGTCGTCATTGTCCAGAGCAGTCCAGATGAGTGTACCGTCTGAGTATGTGTAGCTCTGGGGGAGAGCTCCTTCGCCGGAAGACTGCATGGTATTGTCATCGTATTTGACGGATTCCACGACGCCGAGCATATCCAATATGCCGGTACCGTCATCGTAGATGATAAGATTCGCAGTGACGCCCATTTTATCCATTTCGACCCATTTATAGACACCGGCTAAGCCGCCGTTATCCTCTGGCATGGTCGCAACCTGACTGCCACAGGCACACAGACTCGTTGTCAGCATGAGAGACAGGATCATCGTCATAAGCCTTTTCTTTTTCATAGATTTCTCCTTATTGTTTATTGTTTAACCAGATTCCTGATTACAAGGCGATTATAAATAAATGGGCTGGAGGATGCAAGAAAACAGAAGAAAAAAAGTTTGACATTCTGGAACCTCCTCTTGAAGTTGCCTGAAAAAAATAGTAGGATTTGGTTATGCTCTGTCAGGTTCGGCGTTTTGTTTTATAAAACACCATGAAAGGAAAGTGTTATGTTTAAGTTGGAAGAATTTAATCCGGAAGCTGAAGCAAAAACCCTGAAACTTAATGATCGGCTGTTTCATGAAGCGTTAAAGGAAGAGCTTGAGAGCAAGACGCGCTTCCATGTAGAAAATGACAAGGGAGAGGATTTTGATATCGTCTACTGGGACAACAATGATGATATCGAGCCGATCGAAGCCTACCCGAAGTATGTGAAGCCGCCTTACATGACGAAATACCTTCATTACGACGAGACAGACAAAGACTCGTTGTACCTTGACTTTTTTAAGGGGCTTGACACCTGCATATTGGAGGAATTGAACGAATATACCATCGTACTGACGAAGGTAATGCTTTCGCATACGGATATGGATATTTATTGTCGCGATGAGCGGATTCACTGGTTTGTGGAGAATAACCCGAGACTCCATATCGTGCAGGAATTGCCGGAGAACCGGTTTGAAGAAAAGACCTTTTATATTCAGTCAGAGATGCGGACAGGTCTTGAGGACTACAGCTTTAACCGCTTAAGCAGCACCTACGCCTTCCATAACATCTTCTTTTTGCAGTGGATGCTGGATGGGAAGGCCTTTGTGAATTACCGGTTCTTTACGATGGCAATCAATGACACGGGCGGTATCGGGTCGGTGCTTTCCAACTACAAGACAAATAAGCAGGCGGCGGAGACTTTCGGACTCAAATTCGTATCCCCAAACGTGGATCATTTCGGGAAGTTTCCCCGGAGTCTGGTAGAGAAATATTTCGCTGTCGACATCTGGGATTCCGAAGTCAATGAAGAGAATACGCTTGTTGTTCCCGATCTGGTCATGTTCTATAAGACGAAATTCTACTGCGGTCTGCGCTCATCACTGGATGTGGATTCCATTGCGACAGGCTTCCGTGAAGAGATGGATGAGTACTACGATGCCGTACTGGGAGGGAAGAAGGCGCTCGGACTTTTGATCCGCGGCTCCGACTATATCTCCACAGGCTTAAGCGGTTTACGAAAGATGGCAACGGTAGAACAGATGACACCGAAGATCCATCAGTGGATGGAGGAATATGGGTACGAAAAGCTGTTCCTTGCTACCGAGGATGCGGATATCCTTGCTGCCATGCGGAAAGAATTCGGCAGGAAGGTGATCGCTCTGTCCCAGCAGCGATTGTCTGTCGCAAGTCTGAGAAACGGACAGGTTATTTCGGAATATGAAAAGGAAACCGGTGGGGAGGATTACACTGCCAAGCTTGAAGACACCACGATCAATTACTTTTATGCGCTCTACATCCTTTCCCGCTGCGATGCCTTCCTATGCTCAGGCCAGTGCAACGGCTGGGATAATGTACTCAGCTTAAACGGCGGAAAATTCGAGCGGTTCTATAAGTTTACCGTAGGTGTCACCGGTGATCCTGTGACGGAAGACTGGAAGGAGATCAAGCAGATCACGGCGGGTATGTTCGCCCGTGCTGCTTATCCGTCGGATAAGGCGTTCTTTATGACCTACCGTTTCGACCTTGCAGAGTCCGTTGATCCCGATGCGTTTAAGGCAGCCTGGGAAAAGACGCTTACGGTCTATCCTTATATGAGCTACGCTGTGGTTGGGCGCGACAAGAGGCTGCTTTTAACGGAAAATCCGCTGCCGTTTGTGATAAAAGAGACAGGCGAGATTGTTGAGCCTTTTGAACGTTCCGGTAATTTCCACATGGTCACCTTCTGTTATCTGGGCAAGACACTTTGGATCTATATCGACCATGTACCGGTGGATGGGACGGGTATCAATCATGTATTTGAAACCTTCTTCTATCACTACTACTGTATAGTGGATGGTGTGGAATACACGGTTCCCGAGGGCGTGTTTACGGAAGAAGACGGTCCGGTTCCCGGTCTTGACGTGGACGGCTACCTCCTGGCGGATGCGGTGGACCCAACTACGCTCATGAGCGGTATGATGGGAGAGAAAAGCTTTGTTCCGCCGGAGTTCCCCAAAGAAGGCGTCTTTGGCAACCGCCCGGATTGCCGCGGCTACTGCCTGTCCGTGCCAAGCACGGAGATGATGGCTTATGCAAGGTCGGTTGGCGGCAGCCCAGTTTCCGTACTTTCGGTGGCGCTGGCAAAGGCTGTCTGCAAGGTACATTCCGAAAATGAGAAGCCTGTCAAGATCATGTACCCTGTGAATATCCGAAAGGTGATGGGCAACAGCACATCCCTGGTGCACCAGGCGGTTTTTGCCCAGTACAGATTTGAGCCTTCCGATGTGACAGCAAAGAGCTACAGAGAGCTTAATGCCGCTTTCAGAGCTTATCTTAAGGAGTTTACCTCTGAACCGAGCATCCGGATGAACGCGGGCATATTCCGCGGTATGTGCGAAGGCTACACCAAGGCCTATGCCTATGGCGCGCTGGACAATGTCTGCATGGAACAGCGTAAAAATGCGGATGCTTCCCTTGAGATCAGTTATTTGGGAACGCTCCACACCGGTGAATACGGCAGACGTATCCGCATAACGGCTTTCCATGTCATGCCGGAAAAGGGTGTCATGCTGCAGGTATACGAGGTGGGCGAT
>JAFTFD010000184.1 GCA_017449745.1 Lachnospiraceae bacterium | reverse complement strand
GTCCCTACCCTTGAGGCAGCCAGGGCGATCAAAGAGATCAAAAAGCAGATCCACATCCCTATCGTGGCAGATATTCATTTTGACTATCGCATGGCTATAGCGGCCATGGAAAACGGAGCCGATAAGATCCGGATCAATCCCGGCAATATCGGCGGCAAAGAGAAAATACAGGCCGTCGTCTCCTGCGCAAAGGAGCGCGGTATCCCCATCCGTGTCGGCGTCAACAGCGGTTCCCTGGAAAAGGAACTGGTGCAAAAATACGGCGGAGTAACTGCCGAGGGACTCGTCGAGAGCGCACTGGACAAGGTGCAGATGGTCGAGGATGCCGGCTGGGACCAGATCGTCATCAGCATCAAGAGCTCCGACGTCCTGACATGCGCGAAGGCGCACGAGCTGCTCGCGGAGAGGACACAGTATCCGCTTCACGTCGGCATCACGGAGGCAGGCACGGTCTATGGCGGAAACATCAAGTCCGCCGTCGGACTTGGGATCATTCTCTATCAGGGCATCGGCGATACGATCCGCGTCTCCCTTTCCGGAGACCCCATTGAAGAGATCAAGAGCGCCAAGCAGATCCTGAGAGACTTAAAGCTTCGCGAGGGCAGTGTGGAAGTGACCAGCTGCCCGACCTGCGGCAGGACGAAGATCGACCTGATCGGACTGGCCTCCCAGGTGGAGACGATGGTGCAGAAATATCCCTATAACATCAAAGTCGCCGTCATGGGCTGCGCTGTAAACGGCCCCGGAGAGGCAAGGGAAGCTGACATCGGCATTGCCGGCGGAGACGGAGAAGGGCTCCTGATCAAAAAGGGAGAGATCATCCGGAAGGTACCGGAGGAGGATCTCTTAAGAGTTCTGGAAGAGGAGCTGGACCACTGGAATTAAAGTGAGACAGGGGGACGGAGGCAGTGTCCCATTTATTGAAAAGGCAGACCGCGGCAGGCATCTGCAGTCTCTGCGGCTGCTTCGCACAAGTTCTGCTAACATTCCTTGTTCACTCCAGGCAGATACAGCCTCAAAACTCGCATCCGCGCTGATGCCCGGATGCTCAGACAGTCGGCTTTGCAGAGCAGTATGAATACTGCTCTGCAATCTGCCCTCCGTTCACAATGAATGAAGCAGAACTAAGTGCTCATACGCAGCAGAGCCAGCAGATACCTGCCGCGGTCTGCTTACTGTACGGAATGAATCAGGATGCGTCCCTCCTGACTCAAAAAAGGACCACTGGATATGTTTCCTGACTTAAAAAGGACTACTGGATGTGTTTCCTGACTTAAAAAGGACTACTGGATGTGTTTCCTGACTTAAAAAGGACCACTGGACGTGTTCCCTGACTCAAAAAAGATCACAGGACGCGTTTTTTGACTCGCATTGGAGTAATACAATACATGGCAAAACCGTTTTGTGATGTTTTTCCGACGATCCAGGTAAAGGGCGACCTTCGCAGTCTGTTCAGCAGTACGCAGGTTACGAGGGTCGCTTTTAACAGAGACCATACAAGGCTTAAGGTCTATCTGGAGAGCGATCATCTTATCCATAAAACCTATATTTTCCGCATGGAGGAAGCAATTGCCAAAACTGTTTTTGCAGGCGCGCCGACACAGGTGCTGATCTGCGAACAGTTTTCTCTTTCTGCGCAGTATAATCCCCAGATGCTGATGGAAGAATACCGGGATTCCCTGACGACGGAGCTCTGGCACATCAGCCCGATCCTTGGCAGTTTCTACAAGGATGCCGAGATCGAATACAGCGGCGAGGAGCATGTGATCCTGCGCCTCGAGGACTCGATCATCTGCAGGGAGGTGGGAAACAAGCTCGCGGGCCTTCTGGACCAGATCTTCCATGAGAGATGCGGGATCCCTGCCTATTTTGAGCTGCAGTACTCGCTTCCTGTCAGGAGCCGCGCGAAGGCAGAGATCGATGATTACGTTCCGGTCATTGCCGATGCGGATGATGCAAGACAGGCGATTGGGACCGGCCAGGATGGCATCGGGGCAGGAGCAGGAGCAGAAAATACCCCGGGCAGTGGAAACATGGCTGCCGGCGCTGCAGCCGCTGCTTCGGGGAACGGTAACTCTCCGGCAACTCAGAGTGCAGCAGCTGCAGCCAACAAGCCGCAGGCAGCACGAACCGTATCAAAAGGCGGCGCCCCTGAAAAGAGCAAAAAGCGCACGGCTGCAGACAACAAGTTCCTGCACGGCTTTATCCGATCCAACAATCCGGACGTCATTGTCGGCAAGGAATTTGAGGGAGATACGATCCCGATCGCGGATATTCTGGGCGAGATGGGCGAAGTGACCATCCGCGGCAAGATCATCAGCAGCGAGCGCAGGGATATCCGGAACGAGAAATCTATCCTCAAGTTTGTGCTGACAGACTTTACGGATTCCATAGCGGTCAAGATATTCGCGCCCACAGAGCTGGCGGATCAGACGATGCAGAGGCTTGCCGGCGGCAAGTTTGTGAAAGTGCGCGGTTTTACCAAGCTCGATACCTTCGAGCATGAAGTCGCGATCACTTCCCCGTTCGGCATTATGTCGATCCCTTCGTTCGTCACAAAGAGGCAGGATCACTATGCCCAGAAGAGAGTCGAGCTTCACCTGCACACCAAGATGAGCGACATGGACGGGCTCGCCGAGTGCAGCGACCTTGTAAAGCGCGCTTATGAGTGGGGAATGCCCGCAGTCGCCATAACGGACCACGGAAATGTGCATGCCTTCCCGGATGCCAATCACGTTGTGGAAGCGCTCTATAAAAACGACTCCAAAAAGCGCAAGGAAAACGGCGAGGCGCCTCTGTCCAGACAGGAGTTCTTTAAGGTCATTTATGGCGTTGAGTGCTATCTTGTGGATGACCTGAAAAAAATGGTGACCTTCGGCACGGATGTGACCGCGGACTACCGCACAGAGACGGGCAGCTATGTCGTCTTTGATATCGAGACGACGGGCTTTTCCAGCGACAAGGATAAGAT
>JAFTFD010000183.1 GCA_017449745.1 Lachnospiraceae bacterium | reverse complement strand
TTTTGTCTTATCGGACAGGGGACAGAGAACCGTCCCCTGTCCCCTTGCGGTATAGTGAGATTTCAGCTCTGAATCTGATTTCAAGGAAAACGAAAGGGATCGCTCCATCGGAGCGATCCCTTTCACTAATTACCCTTTTTGCCGTCAGATCGTAATAGAGTACTGTGTCAGCACAGACTCTGTTAAAACCAGCTCATCAGTGAAGAGCGGTCTTAATGCTTATTCACCGGTCTGAACGCCAACGCCGCCGGCGATGGTGTCAAGGTTAGCCTGAGGGGTAGCTGTAGGGCCGTTAGCTGCCAGCCACTCATCGAGCTGTGCCTGCTTGGCATCCATGACTTCCTGCAGGCCTGCTGCATACAGAGCGTCATTGAGCTGCTGCAGAGTCTTCTCAACATTAGCGACACCGACAGAACCTGTCTCAAGAGCGGGTCTGTAAGTATCCAGAGCGTTCTTAAGAGCGGTCAGCTGTGTCTGATACTGGGAAGAATCCCACATGAATCCGTGTGCAGGTGAATAGTAAGCCCAGTCATTGTGGTGCTGGAGCTTGTTCCAGTAATCAGCATCCTTGGAGCCGTCGTTCCATACATAGGACTGGAACTGGTTGCCGAGCTCCCAGCCGATGTTCTGGTGATACTTGTAGTTGGAATCATCTACGCCTTCAGGATAGTAAGCTGTGCCATCCTCAAGAACGACATAGTCCTCACCCTCGATACCATACAGCCAGAGGTTGTACAGAACCGGATCGCTGTAGAAAGCGGAGATAAACTTGAATGCCATATCCGGATCATCGGAGTTGGAAGCGATACCTGTATCGAAGAAGGAAACGTTCGTTGTGGAGATACCGCCCTCGACCTGATCCTCGAAGTACATAGCATAGAGCTTTGTGTTGCGGGCAGCTTCGTGCTCAGCAAGGAAGCCGGGCTTGATAGCTGTTGCATATGCGAAGGTGTTGCCGGCCTTGATCATGGTCGCGTCACCCTGTGTATCTGTTGCAGCATCTTTGTAGATGTAACCGGCATCATACCACTCAGCCAGTCTTGTAACGGCCTCTTTGTAAGCCTCTGTCTCGAACTCGTTGACGACCTTTGTGGAGTCGTGATCGGATTCCCAATCCAGAACGCCGAACTGATCTGCAAGCTCATCAAAGAATGCAAATCTTCTCATCGGGCTGGAGGAACCGGACAGATACAGCGGGATCATATCCGGATATGCTTCTTTAACAGTTGCGAAGATATCGGTTGCTACGGACCAGTCCCAAACCTTTCCGTGATACTCATCATCACGGTCAAGGCCGTACTTCTCAGTGATACCAAGCTCATCGCAGATGTCTGCTCTCATTGCAAGACCGCCGAGCTCGACAGACTCTTTGTTTGCAGGGAATGCAAACAGGATGCCGCCCATCTGGCCGACATATGCGTTTGCCTCACCGAGTGCATCGATGATCTTCTGGCCTTCCGGTGTGTCCATATAAGGCATCATATCAACGATACCGTTCATGGAGATCAGGTTGGATGCGTTGCTGTAGAAAACAGGAAGGACATCCAGCTTGTCGCCGCCGGAGATCATCAGCTGCTCTGTCTGTGTGTAGGAAGCAGCTTCCAGGGGAAGGAGTGTCACTCTGATGTGATAGTTCGGGATCATGTACTCGTTGATTGCATCCTGAACCTTGGTTCTCTGAGCAGCATCCTGCTGATAGAACTCAATGTATGCAAATGTCAGATCATACGGGTTCTCTGCAGTGTACTCACCGTAGGAAGTCTTGGTCACGGAGCTGTCTCCGGCTTCTTCTGCGGGTGCAGCAGCCTCGCCGCCTTCAGCGGGTGCCTCTGCAGCGGGTTCAGCAGCGGGAGCTGCGCTCTGGGAAGAACCGGAGCCGCCGCATCCTGCGAGCAGAGCCGCGCCCATGGCCAGCGTGAGCACGATTGACAACAGTTTCTTTTTCATAAAATCTTGCCCTCCTTATTGGCTGATTTTTGGCGAATGGATCGCCTTATGATGTTCTATGCTTGATGCCTTGCATTCCCGGAAAAACATGGAAGCTGCAAAATACAGGATGTCTTTTGTTTTCCCGGAAATACCGCGGCACTAACATACGTGTAATGTGAGACAGAGGGGTCTGTCACCATGTCCCATTCTCGTGTCCCATTAACCCTTGACTGCGCCGAGGGCAATACCCTTGGAGTAGTACTTGGAGAATGTAGGGAAGATCAGCATGATCGGCAGGATCGCGACGAATGCGATCGCCATCTGGACGCCGGTCGTCGGAATTGCTGCAGCCGCGCCGGATACGTTCGAGTTCGAGCTCGTTGCCAGATACTGGATGTTCTGGACCATGTTGTTCAGCAGGTTCTGGATATTGTAGACGTTCTTGTTCTGTACGATATAGTACAGGCCATTCGTCCAGTCGTTCCAGTAAGCCAGGCCTGCGAAGGTGCCCATGGTGACCAGGATCGGTTTGCCCAGAGGCAGAACGATCTGCCAGAAGATCGTCGTCTGAGGCGCGCCGTCGATCTCCGCCGCCTCATACAGGGCATCCGGAATGCTCGTGGAGAAATAGGTGCGGATCATCATGACGTTCCAGGCGGAGACCAGAAGGCTCGGCAGGAGCTGCGCAAACAGTGTGTCCTTGATGTGGAAAGTACCGGACCACATCAGGTAGGAAGGAACGATACCGCCGTTGAACAGCATCGTGAAGAATACGTAGAAATTCAGGATGCTGCGGCCGGGAAGGTTCTTGACGGACAGCGGATAAGCCATCAGGGCTGCCAGCAGTACGTGGATCAGTGTTCCGATCACAGTGACAACGATCGATACGCCGTAAGCGCGCAGGATCTGCTGCCCGGAGCGGAGGATATACTGATAGGATGCCACGGAAAACTTACGGGGCCAGAAAGAATATCCCATAGCCACCAGTGTGTTCTCCTCTGTCAGGGAGGAGCTGAACAGCAGCAGGAAAGGCGCGATCACGCATACCACCATCAGAAGAAGGAAGATATTCGTAATGATCGAATAAGCGGAAAACGGTTTTTCTTTCATGATATTCTCCTCCTTTCCTTAGAACATTGCATTTTCGCGGCTGAACTTGCGCACGACCGCATTTGCTGTCAGAACGATGATGAAGCCGACGACCGACTGATAGAAACCGGCTGCTGCGGACATTCCGACGTTACCGGACTGCATCAGGCCTCTGTAAACGTACGTATCGATAACGTTCGTCGTGGAGAACAAAAGTCCAGAGTTTCTGGGCACCTGATAGAACAGACCGAAATCGGAATAGAAAATACGTCCGACACTCATCAGGGTCAGGGTAATGATCGTGGGCTCAAGGAACGGCAGTGTGATATAGCGGATCTTCTGCCATCTTGTCGCACTGTCGAGGTCAGCTGCCTCGTACAGGGACGGATCAATGCCGTTGATCGCGGAAATATAGATCAGACATCCGTAGCCGATTCCCTTCCAGGTGTTGGCAATGATCAGGATGAACGGCCAGTATTTCGGCTCCGAGTACCAGCTGATCGGTTCCTTGCCAAGGGCAGGCAGGATCGAATTGTTGACGATACCTGTACTCTGGGACAGGAATGCGAATACGATGTAGCCGATGATGACGGCACTCATCAGATACGGGAACAGGATCGCGCTCTGATACAGTTTTTTGAGCTTCGCGCTCACGCAGTCGCAGATGAAAATCGCGATCATGATGCCCAGCACCGTGTTGATGACGATGAACGCGACATTATACAGGATCGTATTTCTCGTGATCGTAAACGCATCCGGTGTCGCGAACAGGAACTGGAAATTCTTAAGTCCTGCCCAGGGGCTTCCCCAGATTCCCTTGCGGGCATTGTAGTTTTTGAATGCGACGATGATTCCGGCCATCGGGATATAGTTGTTAATAAACATGTAGATCGCACCCGGCAGGAACATCAGGTACAGCGGCAGATAGCGTTTAAACTTTGCACCCGCGCTGACGTTTGATTTTCTCGGCGATTTCGCCATACAGCACACCCCCTTTGTTTAGTTCCTTTTCTGTACATTTTTATGTAAAGAAGCAGGAATACTCAGTGAAAAAATCACAGGAATATTATGCGTTATCCGCCGAATTTTAGCAACATCCACAAATGAAGAAACCGATTTTTGACATTTTGACCAGATTTACAATTCAATATTTGTTAACATTTTCCGGTAAAACGTTTTCGTTTCTAAACAACTAAACACTTCTAAACTTCCAGTTGAAAGAAAGTTTACGCCATACTATACTGAAATCAGTTATATTCTGGCCGGCTGGTGAAAACTATACTAAACTCTATTCATCAATTATCCGGAGACCCGCCGTTTTCCCAATACTTTTCCCAATACGATTCAATAAATACAGAGGTGTTCTGTTATGAAGATAAAATATGCTGATATCGCAAGGCACCTTGGTGTCTCAAAGGCAGCTGTTTCCCTTGCCGTAAATAACAAACCGGGAATCAGCAATGAAACCAGAAAAAGGATCCTGGATTATATCCAGGATCTGGAAAACCATCCCTCTCCCTCGAAAAAGGTCCTTCTTGTCTATTTCAAGGTAAATTCCAAGCATATCCTGAATATGAACTACCCTATCTACACGGACGTTTTTTCCGTATTTTCGGCAGAAGCGGCTGCGAGGGGATATTCTTTCTCCACAGTGTATGTGGAAGACAGCGCAGAATATGCCCTGCTTGAATGCATGCGGGAGGACGTTGCTGCTGTTATCCTGTTCGCGACCAGTATGAAGGATACACTGTATAAACAGTTCACGAACCTGAACAAACCGGTCATCCTCTACGATCAGGAGGCGCCCGATTCCGCGCACAGTTCCGTCTGTATTGACAGCTACACTGCTCTGAGGCAGGCGATCCGGGTATTGGATCCTTCAGAGAACGAAACCGTAAAATACATCCAGAGCGATGCTCCCATTTACAATACAGAGACCCGGAGAAAAGCTTTTGTCGTCGCTATGCTGGACCGGGGCTTCTATGTGGGAAAAGATGATTTTATCACCGTAGACTTTATGCCGGAGCCCGCTGCGATCCAGCTCGAACAGTATTTCCGCTCCCATCCTCTTCCGAATTGTATCGTCGCGGAAAACTACACTACTGCGATCGGCCTGCTGGTAGCGATGCGCAGCATGCAGGTCAGTATTCCCGAAAGAGTCCGCATCGTATCCATAGATGAACTGCCGGAATATGTTCCCGGAAAGGAAAGGATCTGGCAGATCCGTGTGCCGCATTCAGAGCGGGCCACGATTACGATGGATCTTCTGGAATACGAGATGCAGCACAGGGATCAGATCAAGGTCAGAATACTGGGGATCCCAACCGTGCTGGCGCCGGAATATCTTTCCCAAAAACGTCCGTGATCTTTCGGATCATTGATCATTCTATTTGCTTTTTTGAAAAAGCGGCTCATAATAAGGACAGGCTTTCCTAACGCCTGCCGATCAGATCATTGCTCACGATTCAATATTATCGAAAGGAAACAAGAAAATGGAACAGATCTACAACCCCTATCTTCCGCTGACAGAGTATATTCCTGACGGAGAACCTCATGTATTCGGCGACCGCGTCTACATTTACGGCTCCCATGATGCCACCAAGGGAAAGGCTTACTGCGAGCGCCACTATAATGTATGGTCTGCTCCTCTCAGCAATTTAAAGGACTGGCATAACGAAGATGTGAGCTATCTGCGCACACAGGACCCCTCCAACGCCGGCGATACCATGCAGCTGTGGGCGCCTGACGTCACACAGGGCCCGGATGGCAGATATTATCTTTACTATTGCTTCTCCTTCTATCCGGAGATCGGCGTTGCCGTCAGCGATTCCCCCGCAGGTCCGTTCGAGTTCTATGGACATGTTCATTATCCGGAAAATATTCTCGGCGGTAAGGTCGTAGCGGAAGATATGGTCTTTGATCCTGCTGTCCTGACAGATGATGACGGTCGCGTCTGGCTCTACTATGGTTTTTGTCCTGCCTGTGAAAAAGAAATGAAACTGCCTGAGATCGGCGAAGAAGAGATGGCAAAACTTCCTCAGACGATCCGTGCAAAGATGGAGATGATCCGCAAAATACAGTTCGGTGAAAACTCCATGGTCGTGGAGCTGGAACAGGACATGCTCACAACAAAGGGCCAGCCCAAGCCCCTGATTCCCGGAGGGCATCACACTGCCGGCACCGGGTTCGAAGGCCACGGCTTCTTTGAGGCATCTTCCATCCGCAAGATCAATGGCAAATACTATTTTGTCTACTCCAGCCACAAGAGCCATGAGCTTTGCTACGCGGTCAGCGACAAGCCGGACGAAGGCTTCGTTTACGGCGGAACGATCGTCTCTAACGGAAACATCGGCCTGAACGGGAGAGAGCATCCGACATATCCCCTTAGCAACAACCACGGCGGTATCGCAAAGGTCGGCGATGATTACTATATTTTCTACCACCGCGCGACCGACGGAAATGAATTCTCCAGACAGGGCTGCGCCGAAAAGATCACGATCGCCCCGGACGGCAGCATCAAACAGGTAGAGACCACCAGCCAGGGACTCAACGGCGAGCCGCTCCGCGCCGCCGGCAGCTACCCCGCCGGCATCGCCTGCCACTTGACGGATCCCACTGTCGTCAACAAGATCGATTACAACGATCCCGTCATGAAGACCCAGATCCGGATCACGCAGGAGCAGAACCAGTCCTTCATCACCGGCATCAAGGACAAGTCCGTCATCGGATACAAGTATTTCTCCTTCATCGATCCCGACCTCATGACCATTGAGATCCGCGGCACATTCGCCGGCACGATCCTGGTCGCCTTCGACGAAAAAGGCAGAAACGTCATCGGCGAATTTGAGGTCCAGCTTCGCTCCAAAGATGAGTGGGAGACACAGCTGATCCCGATTTCCCCTTCCAACGGCACGCATCCGCTGTACTTCCTCTTTGAGGGAACCGGCGAGATGGACCTGAAGGGATTCTCCTTCATATCAGCTTAACGAACAAAGAGCCAGGGCACATGCCCTGGCTCTTTTACGTCATATGGACGCATCCGCTGACTCATTTTATAGGCATGCCGAAGCAGGTATCTGCCTGAAAAAATGAGTCAGGGATGCGTCCCCCTGACTCACTTTCCATTTTAAATATCAAGTGCCGCGTGGTATCCCCAGTAGACCGCATTGGTGATGGTGGAGACACGGCTCGCGTCGCCGATGACCCTGACAAACGGCGCCGCATCCATCAGT
>JAFTFD010000182.1 GCA_017449745.1 Lachnospiraceae bacterium | reverse complement strand
ATGTCCGTTATCTTCTGATAGAACTTGCGCTCGGAAGCCCTGATTTCGCGGATCGTTTCAAGCAGTTCATCATAGTACTGTTCCGTAAAGAGTGTGCCTTCCTTCAGTCGTTCTGAATCAATCGCCCATCCCTTGATTGTGTATTCCCTGGCGATCTGGTTCACCCATTTTCTAAACTGAACTGCCCGCTCAGAATTCACCTTAAAGCCTACGGCGATGATCATCTCCAGAGAATAGTGATTTGTATTGTAGTTTTTATCGTCCCCGGCAGTTATTCGAAATTTTCAAATAACTTGGTTCTTCTGAAGTTCGGAATCTTTAATCACTTTTTAATGTGATCGTTGACGGTATTAACGCCCACATTATACAGGTCCGCCATCATTTTCTGTGTAATTCAGATGTTCTCATCCTGATAGAGTATCTCAAAGGTTTCTGTGTTTCCTCCGGTGGATGCCACATATGTCAGGTATTCAGCGGCACTGGATCTGGCAATATCTCGTTTCTACTTAGGCATTTCGTGTGCCTCCTTCGCATGCAACAGATTCATTTATCCCGACCTTCTTCACAAACTCCAGCAGACTTTCAACAGTCATATTCTGTCCAAAGTCGCCATTACCGATCAGCGCAGTCCTGCATCCGGCAGCTTTCCCTGCTCTGATGTCATTCTCGCCGTCGCCAATCATCCACGACTCGCTCAGATCAATATTGAAGTCCCCGGCGGCCTTCAGGATCATCCCCGGCTTTGGCTTCCGGCATTCGCATTCAATCTTCAGTTCCGGCACCTCACCCTCATAGCCTTTGTGAGGATGATGCGGGCAGTAATATAGTCCATCCAGGTACGCGCCTTCCACTCCGAGCAGTGTTTCCATCTTGTCATGGATTTCCTGCAGTTGCAAAACCGTTACCTCTCCCCTGGCAATCACCGGCTGGTTCGTCACAATGATCGCAAGAAAACCGGAAGCATTGATACGTCGCAGAGCCTCCGCGACACCCGGAAGCAGTTCAAAATCATCAATATTCCGCAGAAACCCAACATACTTGTTGATCGTACCATCCCGGTCAAGGAAGATCGCCCTCTGCTTATGCTTCAGATTCTTCCCCTGCACCAGCCCGGAACTGAAATCCCGGCACACCTGCTCAAACCGTTCTGGCGTACCCATGTCCTTCACATACTCCGGGCTGTCATAGCAGAACATCTTCCCGGTGCCACAGAGCGGCTTCAGGATTTGCCGGTCCAGATCGACCTTTACACGCTTGCCGTCCACCTCGGTACCAATGGCATCAGTATCTATCATCTTCTGCCCGTCAGAGGAAACAGCCGCCATATCCAGCGCTGCCGGGTCAATCACATGCAGGCCAGCGTTGACGCGGTTCTTATAAAACTCAGGCCTGACATCCTCTTTTGTCAGCCACTGCTGCACTGCACCCATTTCATCCACAGTCAGCACACCGCTGTCATAGGGATGGTTATTCGGATGTGTAAACAGCGTGACAAGACCGCCGTGCGACTTGTGAAAAGCCACAAGGCGGTTGAAGTCGATATCGAAGACTGCATCTGCGTTCAGAAGCAGGAATGGTTCTGTAAGTCTGTCGCGCATTTTATATAGTGCACCAGCGTTTCCCAACGGCTGCTCTTCCACAAAGTATTCGATGTGGACACCAATGGCAGAACCATCACCAAAGTATGCCCGGATTTTGTCCGCCATATGGGATACAGTCAGGATGATATCCATGAAGCCCTGATCACGCAGGGAACAGATTTCCCACTCCAGCACGGGCTTTCCTTCTATCGGAATCAGTGGTTTCGGGACGTCCGGGAACAGCGCAGAGATCCTGGTTCCTTTGCCGCCGGCCATGATGATCGTTTTCATTGTGCTTCGCTCCTGTGTTGTCAGATAATCCATTTCTGGTCACTGCTTGTGCCTGTCTGGATAGGTATCATGAATTATCAGCTCTTCCTTATCCTTCACCAGGCAAAGCTTTTGGCTTCTGCTTCGGGGCTTGTCGGGATAAAGATAAACAATATGCCCAGATTCAATCAGCTCACTCACAACCATGCGAAAGGTGTCGGTCCCTTTCTTATAACCTAGAATTGAAGCTATTTCATTTACGGACAGATTGCCCTGTCGTTCCAATACATCCAATATCAGCTTCCTGAGATCAGTTTTCTTATTTCTGATTGACCGAATCTTTTTCTGCTCATCAGCTTCTATGCTGATTTGTCTGCCTTGTTTATCACTCGTAAAAGCCGAATGAATAGGAAGAACGGTCACAAAATAACTTCTTTCCAGGTCCGTTTCAAAGGAAGGAGGCTCTGATCCATTATTCTGCATTGCCTCCAGTATTGTGGGAACCCCAGTGTTTCTTCCCTCTACAATATTGAGTTCTTTCAAATAATCGCCAATACGTCTGTTTCTGTATCTTCTGGAAACAAGCACTCTCTTTCTGAGGTTTTCATCGCTGATCGACCAATCCGGACCAGGTAAGCTCGTAATCTCCATCCTTTCCGGCGTTATCACAACTGTGATTGGTTCATGAATCTGATATGATTTATGGTAAACTGCGTTGCTGAGGGCTTCTTCCACTGCAGCATATGGCCAATTAAATGCCCGAATAGCAAGCTCACTATCTGGCACTTTTGTGATTT
>JAFTFD010000181.1 GCA_017449745.1 Lachnospiraceae bacterium | reverse complement strand
TTGAGGATCTGTCACAGGCGGGAGTTCTGCCGCGGGAACTGGAGAGGAAACTGAAGAATAAACTTAAACAATAGACTATAAACAAATTATAGTTTCCTATGTATTTTGTAGTGGTAAAATTATAATATGATATTGAGTTCAAAGATGAATAATACTTGAATTCAGTTCATCATCTTTGTTGAAATAACAGGTGAAGAACCTGGAAAAAGGAGGCAGTAATGAAGAAAAGCAATTTTAATAGAGATTGGTATTTTGCCACAGGAGGCGGCAGCTCTCTCGAAGCCCTGATGGGAGGCGGAAAGGCTCCGGAGCTGGTGACCCTGCCGCATGATGCGGAGGTATGCTTTCCCAGGAACCCGGAGGAGCCAAACGGTGCGGGGAACGGATATTTTCATGCGCAGAGTGTTAATTATACAAAGACATTCAGCGTGGATCCGGCTGACGCAGAGAAGATCTTCTATCTCGAATTTGAGGGCGTTTATGAGAATGCCTTTGTTTATGTGAACAATTCCTTTGCGGGGAAACATCCTTACGGTTACGGCAATTTCTATCTGGACATCACCAAGCTGGTAGTCCCGGGAAATAACGCGGTCAAAGTCATTGTCAAAAACGGTGTGCCGAGCGGGCGCTGGTACACCGGCGGCGGTATTTACCGCGATGTGAACTTGATGATCGCTGAGCGCGCGCACATCATGCCGGATGGCGTGCAGCTCGCGACTACGGAACTGGAAGAGGATCTCGCGAAGGTCCGTGTCCAGACGGAACTGGCGTATAGAGGGATCGGTACCCGTGAGGTCACTCTCACAGTGCAGCTGATCGACGCAGAGGGAAAGGTCGCGGCAGAGGACACTATGCCGATCACGCTGACAGAGGGGGATAAAGGAACCTATCGCCAGTGGCTGGTCGTGGAAGATCCCAAAACATGGGATGCCGAACATCCTTACCTTTACACCTATAAGGCGCTTCTGAAGGAGGGCGAAAACATCCTTGACTCAGAGGAAGGGTCTTTTGGTATCCGCAAGATCCAGCTGGATGTGAAGCACGGCCTCAGGATCAACGGGAAAACAGTCAAGCTCGCCGGCGGCTGCCTGCACCACGACTGCGGCGTGACGGGAACGGCTGAGTTTGCTCACGCGGAAGAGGTCCGCGTCAGGAACCTTAAAAAAGCAGGATTCAATGCGATCCGCAGCTCTCACTATCCCATGAGCCGCAGGCTGATCGAGGAGTGCGACCGTCTGGGTATGTACATCATGGATGAGTTTGCTGATGTCTGGACAACGACAAAGGTCGACTACGACTACGGCGCTTTTATGAGTGAGTGGTGGGAGTATGACACAGAGAATCTGGTCCGCAAGGATTACAATCATCCCAGCGTTATTTTGTACTCGATCGGCAATGAAATCCCGGAGAACGGCAATAAATATGATGTCCAGTGGGGCAAAAAGCTCTCTGACAAGCTCCGTGAACTGGATGACAGCAGATTTACCGTCAACAGCATCAACCTGATGCTCGCCGTCATGGACCGCATGCCGCAGATCATGGGCAGGATCGCAGCAGAAAAGGGCGTTGATCTCTCGGCAGCGCAGGATTCGGGCGAGATCAACAGCCTGATGTCGAGTCTCGGCGATTTTATGACGCTGCTCAGCCTCAGTGAAGAAGCTGTCAGCGGAACGGCGGAAGCGGCCGGCCAGGTAGATGTGACCGGCTACAATTATTCTGCGGCCAGCTATGAGCCCGATCATGAGAGATTCCCGAACAGGATCATGATGGGATCGGAGACCAACCCCGGCGAGCTTGACGTGAACTGGGAGCTGGTTGAGAAGCATCCATATGTAATCGGTGATTTCGACTGGACCTGCTACGATTACCTGGGTGAGGCTGGTATTGGTAAGATCACACACGGTGACGGTGAAGGCGGTCTGTCCTTCTATGCACCGTATCCCGCCAAGTCAGCCTATTGCGGCGATATCGACCTGCTCGGAGATTTGCGCCCGGTCGCATACTGGCGCGCGACGATCTGGGGTGTCCGCACGGATCCGTACATCGCCGTTCAGCCGCCTCAGTATCACGGCATGAAAGTCAACAAGACTCAGTGGAGAATGTCGGATGTCGAGCGCAGCTGGACCTTTACCGGACAGGATGGCAAACCGGTCCTCATCGAAGTCTACGCTCCCGCAGATGAGATCGAGCTCTTCATCAATGGAAAGTCCGTCGGGAAACAGCCTGTCGGCGTGACCAAGAAGAATGTCGCTTACTTTGAGACTGTCTATGAGAGCGGCTGCATCGAGGCCGTTGCTTATAAAGACGGCAAAGAGAGCGGAAGAGATCTGTTGAAAACAGCCGGCGACCAGCTCGTGCTTCACGCGGCGGCAGATATTGCCAACATCCCCGCGGATGGCAGCGATATCGGCTACGTCGAGATCTGCCTGACAGATAAGGAAGGGACTCTGAACCCTGAATCTGCTCCTGCTGTCACGATCAGCATTGAAGGCCCCGGCGTCGTTCTCGGCTACGGCAGCGCGGATCCCGATTCCGAGGAAAACTATTTTGACACGACAGCGAAGCCGTTCCACGGGAGACTCCGCGCCGCGATCCGCGGTACCGGCGAGCCCGGAGCCATCAAGGTCACGCTGACCGCTGACGGTCTTGAGAGCGTAAGTGCTGTGATCGAGAGCGTGTAAACATGCAGCTAAGGCATTTGCTCTGAGAACGTGTATGCGGCGATCAGGAGA
>JAFTFD010000180.1 GCA_017449745.1 Lachnospiraceae bacterium | reverse complement strand
TGCGACCATGATGGAGCACATCGGTGATATCTCCGCGATCTCTTCCACAGTTGGCAAGAACTTTATCAAGGATCCCGGACTTCACAGAACGCTGACCGGTGACGGCCTTGCAACTGCGCTGGCATCCCTGTTCGGCGCACCTGCCAACACAACATACGGCGAAAATACAGGTGTTCTGACTCTGACAAAGGTCTATGATCCCGCTGTCATCCGTCTTGCCGCAGTGATCGCTCTGGTGCTGTCCTTCTGCCCTAAATTTGCAGCGATCATCGAAGTTATGCCGGCAGCTACGATCGGCGGTATCTCTCTGATCCTCTATGGAATGATCTCCGCAGTCGGTGTCCGCAACGTTGTTGAGACACAGGTCGACTTCTCCAAGAGCAGAAACGTCCTGATCGCAGCCCTGATCCTGGTTCTGTCCATCGGTATCAACTACTCCGCATCCGGCGCCATCAACATCCCGGTCGGCAGCCTTACGATCGGCTTCTCCGGACTTGCAACAGGCTCTCTTGTCGGTATCATCCTGAATGCGATCCTGCCCGGCAAGGACTTCAACTTCACGGATGAAGGCCCGCAGAAGACAGGCGTAGACCTGCAGATCGCGCAGGGCAAGAGCTTCAGCGAAGAAAAGGCTGAAAGGAAGTCAAAGAAGAACTGATCGCCAATAGATCAGAGGCTCTTTTGAAAACAGCAGCTGCGTACCTTCCTTTCGGAGAAAATAGCAGCTGCCACGCTGGTAATAAGAAAACAGCTCTCAGGAACGGAATTCAGGCCGGGCGAAGTTACATTCGATTCGCAGGGCCAGGCGCGCATTCCGGAATGAGAGCTTTTTTGTGCCTTTTTGCAGAATATTATTTAAGTAGTATATGTCAGAAGAGTTAGCGATAATGAACACAAATGGCAATATGTTAAGGTTTTAAACTCCAAGTCGTAAGATTAGTTATTTGTTAGTTATTCTTTATACCGCAAACGATTTCGGTTGTGCAAGCAGAGATATTGTTATATAATCACTATCAACACGTAACGTATGCAAAAAATTGCATACGTTCAGACGGGTGTCAAAATATTTTTTGCGAAAAGGTGGTAGCATTATGGCAGAACTGATAATCTCTCCGAAAGACGATAATTCTGTTACAATGACGATCAGGATCAGCAAAAAATTGCAGGAACAGTACAACAGCTTAGCTAAACAGACAAACATCTCTCGCAATAAACTGATTTCGATCGCGTTGCAGTATGCAGTAGACAACATGAGAGTTGAGGAAAAATAGGATCTTTACACAAGACACCGTGTTTCAGAATGGAACAGATCAGGAACTCTTAACAGACATTCTTGTCAGCATCAAATCGTTTTAGGGAGAAAAAACAGGCATTCGGTTCATTGGGATGAACCGGATGCCTGTTCTAGTTTATTATATTTATTATGGCTGGAAAGCGGACGCTGCGTTTACGCGGGCGGCCGCATTTTATTCTGCGTTTTTGTTTTAGTTCGCGCTTGCGGAACGTCCGCGCATGATGAGCATCGTGCAGATCATCAGGACGATGCCGACAGGCAGGCAGATCAGCCAGCTGCGAACGAAACCGGAGATCACGTAGCACACAAGGGAGACACAGGCAGCGGTGATCGCATAGGGCAGCTGTGTGGAGACATGCTGGATGTGGTCGCACTGAGCACCTGCAGAGGCCATGATCGTGGTATCGGAGATCGGAGAGCAGTGATCGCCGCAGACAGCACCGGCCATGCAGGCGGAGATCGCAATGATCATCAGTTCGCTGGAAAGATCAGCTCCGAATACGTTGACAACGATCGGGATCAGGATACCAAAGGTGCCCCAGCTGGTGCCGGTCGCAAAGGAGAGGAAGCAGCCGATCAGGAAAACAAATGCGGGCAGCAGGCTCATGACTGCACGGTTGTCAGCCACCGTCTGGACAAGACCTGCGACATATCCGGCTGCGCCAAGGGAGTCAGTCATGGATTTAAGCGTCCATGCAAAGGTCAGGATCAGGATCGCGGGAACCATGCTCTTAAAGCCCTCCGGAAGCGCGTTCATGCACTCCTTAAAGGAAAGGACCCTTGTCACAAGGAAGAATACGATCGTAATGATCAGGGCGACGGAAGAACCATAAACAAGGCCGACGGACGCATCGGAATTGGAGAATGCGTCAATAAAGGTCTCGCCGTCGAAGAAGCCGCCGGTGTAGATCATGCCGATGACGCAGCAGATGATCAGGGAGAGGATAGGCAGCACGAGGTGGATCACACGGCCGTTTCCGGATACGGGCGGGTTAGGCTGGTCCTCAGCACCGGTCATACCGGCTTCGCGCGGCCAGTCGTTCTTAAGATTCAGCTTCTCATTATTTTCAGCATGCTTCATCGGGCCGTAGTCAAAATTGGCAACGGACAGAGTCACGAGCATGACCAGAGTCAGGATCGCGTAGAAATTGTAAGGTATCGCGCGGATAAACAGGGTCAGACCGTTCGCTCCGTCGACAAACCCGGTCACAGCTGCAGCCCAGGAAGAGATCGGGGCAATAATGCAGACTGGAGCTGCTGTCGCATCAATGAGATACGCGAGCTTTGCGCGGGAGATCTTGTGCTTGTCAGTCAGCGGTCGCATAACTGAGCCTACTGTCAGGCAGTTAAAATAGTCGTCGATGAAGATCAGGACGCCCAGTGCTATCGTTGCCAGCTGCGCGCCGACCTTGGTCTTTACATGCTCGACCGCCCACCGTCCGAATGCTGCGGAGCCGCCGGCGCGATTCATCAGCATGACCATACATCCCAGGATCACCAGGAAGATAAGGATACCGACGTTCCATGAATCCGAGAGCTGCGCGATCATGCCGTCCACGAAGACATGCTCGATCGTGGCGACCGGATGGAAACCGGTGTAGAGAAGACCGCCCGCAAGAATACCGATAAACAGGGAAGAATAGACTTCCTTGGTGATCAGCGCCAGGGCGATGGCGATAATAGGCGGCAGCAGTGCCCAGAATGAATCAGCAAACATATGAGACCTCCCCTCGTGTGTTCAATTTCTGGTGACAATATTAATAACTATGAATATTTATTTAATAATGTTGCATAATGATTGTCAAGAATAATTGAAGGAAACCGGAGGGAAGGGCAGAAGGGAAGAGCAGGAGGAAAGGACAAAAGGAAAAGCAGGAAGAAAGGAACGGATGCAAATTTGCAGATTGGCCAGAAAGGCAAAAAAGAAGACATGTTCCGGACGGAACATGCCTTCTGCTGTTTACAGTATTCAAAAAAATGAATATTTGGCTGATCAGTTAAATACGATCATCGGGAACTTGTCGCTGGGGCAGAGTGTGATGTAGGTCTTGCCGGTATTTACGACCAGTTCCTGGCCAAGGACATCGAGATACTGTGTCTTGCCGATCTCGCTGGGCTTGACCCAGATAACGGGGACCATGTAGCCATTGGTGCAGTAGTAAGCAACATCCTGGCCGATGCAGTTGAAGATCAGGTATCCGTTTGCATCATACTGGTGAATAGAGCAGTTCTGGATGATGACGTTCTTAAAGGACATCGTGGCATTTGTGCCGCCATCCTGATGAAGCTTGCCGAACTCATAGTAGTCATACAGGCCGGTTGCCGGATTGTACACAAGCTGAGAAGCATTATGTACGTAAGGCAGAGAGATTTTGTTGCAGGGGATCGCACCGGGGTACTTAACGCTTAAGTCGATCGCTGTGCCGTAAGGCGCGAAATTAAAATGATTGCGGATCGCGGGTGCAAATGCGTTATAAGTTGTGGAATAGCCTGCAGCGGGGATGCGCTTTGCGATCTCACCGGCAAGAGCGTACTCGGTAAACTCTGCGGCTTTTCCGTTATTTATTCTGGAAAAATATCCGGACAGGTTATTGTTGGCCGGACTTGCAAGGTACGGATTGTTATAGAAAGGACCGCCGTCATGTACAAGAACAGCATTATATTCCTGTGCAAGAATGATGTTTGTCGGGCGTGTGCTGCGGATATTGCCGATGCGGGCGACATTATTCCAGTCCTTATATACTGCCATCAGACGGGTTACGCCGTTGTTGGCGATACTGTTGGTCAGCTCGTATACGATATCAGCCTGTGCTGTCCCGTAATGAGGATAGGAGCGGATATCGTTGTCGATCATGACAGCGACCGGGCGCTGGTTCTGGATGGCGGTGCTGATCGGCTCTCCGGTCAGCTCGCTGAAGTATGTCGCTTCGGCAGCCTGTGCAGGCAGTGCTGTAAAGAGCGTTGCGGCTGCAAGCACTGCGGCCATCATTGCAGATGCAAGTCTTCTGAACATGGTGTTTTTCCTTTCGTAATCTCAGTTTCCTATTTGTCATTACTGAATCTGCTGGTTTGTTTCTGCAGAATCTGTTATCTGCAGGAATCTGCGGTTAACAGAATTCTGCTTCTCAACAGAAATGCCGCAAGTGACTGCGGCTTTAACAATTTATTATACAGATTAATGCTGAGAAATTCCACTGTTTTTTCCGGCGGACCATGCGCACAAAGACGCAGCACAAAGACGCATCATGGCTTGCATAGCAAAAAAATGTCTGCTACCATTTTTGATGAATATCTGCGGTGTATGAACAAATCCGGCCATATTTACTAAGGAGGAGGAGAAAACCTATGATTTATCGTCTTGCATTCAGAGTTTCCGATGGCATTTATTATGACGGAAAGAAAACCGAACGGGTATTGGAGGCAGGTGGTTCCTGCACATTGGAGAAAGTCTGCAGGGAGCTGCTCGATTCCATGGATTTTGATTTCGATCATCTTTATAGTTTTTCCGTTAACGGAAAGATTTATGAAGGCAATCCGTATGAAAAAAGCTGCAGATGTGCAAAGACAAAACTGGAAGCCCTGAATCTTAAGAAAGGCGATAAGTTCCTGCTGGAATACGATTATGGAGACAGCTGGATATTCAAGGTGACGGTGCAGGATGTTGCAGAAGGAACCGGGAAAAACATTACATTGGTATCTTCAACAGGAAACCAGGAGCAGTATCCGGACTTGGATGAGGAATCGTATGATTGGGACGATGAAGATCTCGATATGGAGGACCGGGAAGGCGGAGATCCTGATGATGATTTCGAAGAGGTCGTGTGGGATTATAGAGCTCCGGATGAATTGTACGAAGCGGCTTTCGCATACAAAAAGACAAAGCTCTGGAAGAAGCTGACCGGCGAAGATAATTTTATACTGCAGTATTCGGATGGAACAATGGGATATATTTCCATAATGGGAAACGCCGGCGATCATCTCGCAGTGGCTGTATATCCCGGAGAGGATGGACTTCGTTCCCTCAGGGAGGTGGCGCTCAGACCCGCAGCACTGATGTTCATTCCTACATACGAGAGGGTTACCCGCCAGAACTGCCTGCAGCTCATATTTGATAATAAAGAATACGTGCGGGAAGAAGATATAGAATCCGCAAAAGCGTATGCCGATGCGCATGGAATCCGCTTTTCCGGAAAAAATGCGTACCCGCATTTTCTAAAGCTTTTTCCGGATCATATGCCGTGGCATCCGGTTTCGGAGCAGGAGCATCAGTATCTGCTCGAGACGATCCGGACCGCCATATACGTTTCTGATCTGCTGAAAAATAAAAAACCAGAGGATCTTGGCTTCATTGAGATCTACCCCGGGCTGCGGGAACTTCCGTATTTTATCTACAAAGACAGAGGGCCGGAATATGCCGGGAAGGCGGAACTGCCGGAGGAAAAGCCGTTCGATTGGCCGGTCCCTTCCTCCATAAACGAAGTTTCCGCAGCAAAAATAAGAAAATGGAAAGCGAGGGAATGCCTGCAGTGCTGCGTCATCCAGACCCCGGCGCCGGTGCTGCACATAAAAGAAGACAGCGAGGACAGGCAGCCCATCAATATTGTTGATGATGAACGCAAGCAAAACGCAAATGCCGAATTCAATGAAGAGGAGATCCCTTATTATCCGTTTGCACTGTTTGCCGCCAGCAAAAAAAGCGGCATGATCTACCAGCCGGCAATGTGTGAAAAATATTATTCCGAACCGGAGCAGATAGCAAATGAGTTCCTTGAGATCATGGTCAGGGAACAGATCCGGCCGAAGACACTGGAAGCGAAGGACGAGCGGACTTATGCACTCCTGAAACCGGTGGCGGAAGCGATCAGGGCGGAGCTTATACTGGATCCTTGCATTCCTGTTTTCGACCAGTTGATCGAAGAGATGCCGCTGATTATGGAAGGAAGATCCTTTGAAAGCATAGAGGATCTTCTTGATGATGAAGATCTCGAAGAACTGGAAGATTCGCGGACCATGGGAGGCTGCAGTTCCCCGGAAGATGAATATTCCCAGCTGCTCGAGATGGTTGAGATGTTTCTGGAGATGCCGAAGAGTTCGGTGCGGATGATGCCGGCGGATATAAGGGAGACATTTGAGGATCTGTCACAGGCGGGAGTTCTGCCGCGGGAACTGGAGAGGAAACTGAAGAATAAACTTAAACAATAGACTATAAACAATTAATGTTTCCTATGTGTTTTGTAGTGGAAAATTATAATAATAGCATCAATAAAAACTGCAGCCCTGCCATAAAATGGCAGGGCTGCAGTTTTCAATTTGTAATTCAGATGTTCCATGATTACATTGCAGGTTCTTCGTATTTACTGTTCAATGCCTGGTTCATCATGTGGATCATCTCTTTGGTTGCAGAGAATTCTACTGTCTTTCCGGTAGCTGTCCTTGTCAGATTTCCTATCATGGAGCAGTTGCT
>JAFTFD010000179.1 GCA_017449745.1 Lachnospiraceae bacterium | reverse complement strand
TCCGGAGCCATCAGCCTGGCTCGGGGCAGATAGTTTCGGAGCAACCAGGAATTTAGTAGTCACTTCCGGAGCCATTAGCCTGAATCGGGGCAGATAGTTTCAGGAAACCTTGAAATCTAGTAGACACTATTGGAGTATAAGATTCTAAAAGGTTGATTCAGGAAATCAATTCCTCAATTAAATATCCCTTTAACTCACCAGCTCCAGCATCTCAAACCACACATTCTACATCCCTTCAATTCACTAGATGATTAAATCTCTATTTGCAAAAATACGCAAGGAAACTTTTGCTTTTCTATACATTATAGTTCTTCTGGATTCTCCTAAAGATTTCTTAGCTTCCCTTAAGGTTGATTTAAGGTTCCGAACATATACTGTAGCATGTTGAAAACAAAGTGCCGTTTAAAGACAAGCCGGCATAGAACGCCAGGCTTGCCTGTTAGAAGATCATAAGCCGGCACAGGACGCCAGGCTTGTCTGTTAGAAGATCATAAGCCGGCACAGGACGCAAGGGGTGCATGTCAGGAGACAGCAAGCATACAGAGAAGCCCGGCTTACAAGAGCAGGCCGCCTTAGGCCTGCAGGAGGCAAATAATATGGCTGCAGATATGACAGCGAAAAAGCGATATCGCCATGAATGGAAGCATGAGATCGACTACTCGGATCTTTTGGCGATCCGGCAGAGGATGCGCGCAGTTGCGCAGCCGGACAGACATGCGGTGAACGGACAGTATCTGATCAGAAGCCTGTATTTCGATAACCTGTATGACAAGGCTCTGAGGGAAAAGATCGACGGAGTGAACAGGAGAGAAAAATGGAGGATCCGGTATTACAATCTGGATCCGTCCGTGATCCATCTGGAGAAAAAGAGCAGGCTGAACGGGCTCGGAACGAAATACAGTGCACCGCTGACCAAAGAGGAAGCACAGAGCATCGTAGACGGAAAGATCGACTGGATGATGGACTCCGGCAGACCTTTGGTGCAGGAACTGTACTGCAAGATGCGCTACCAGGGAATGCGTCCGCAGACGATCGTGGATTACACCAGGGAACCGTTCGTATACGCCCCCGGAAATGTCAGAGTGACACTTGACTATAACATTCGGACGGCGATGAGAAATACGGATTTCCTGAATCCGGACTGTATCACGATCCCTGCCGGGAACGCGCCGATCATCCTGGAAGTCAAATGGGACGATTTTCTCCCGGCAGTGATCCGGGATGCGGTGCAGCTCTCGAACCGGCGGGCGGCAGCATTTTCCAAGTATTCGCAATGCCGCATCTATGGATAGCTACAAAACCTGCGGATAGTTACAAAGATGACCCTTATATGAAGGAGGAGCAGTATGACATTCAATGATATTTTTAAATCGAGTTTTCTGGAAAACGTGGCAAGCGTGAGTATACTGGACATGGTTCTGGTCATGGCTCTTAGCTTTGCGCTCGGACTTTTCATCTATCTGATCTATAAGAAAACATATGCGGGAGTTATGTATTCCTCAAGCTTTGGGGTGACACTTGTGGCATTGACGATGATCACATCCTTCGTGATCCTGGCAGTTACCAGCAATGTTGTCCTCTCCCTCGGTATGGTCGGTGCGCTTTCCATCGTGCGTTTCCGCACTGCGATCAAGGAGCCGCTGGACATCGCTTTCCTTTTCTGGGCGATCGCAGCCGGTATCGTTCTGGCGGCAGGCATGATCCCTCTCGCGGTTTTCGGAAGCATCCTGATCGGTCTGATCATACTTGTTTTTGCCAATAAAAAAGAAAGTTCAAATCCTTACATCGTCGTAGTTCGCTGCGTGGATCATCAGGCAGAGCAGGAGGCGACGGATTTCCTGAAGGCGCATACCGTCAAAAGCAGTGTCAAGAGCAAGACAGCGCGCAGGGGTGAGATCGAGCTGAATATGGAAGTAAGGCTTACTTCTGAAAATACGGATTTCATCAATGACCTTACGGAGATCGAAGGCGTCGAGAGCGCGGTCCTTGTCAGCTATAACGGGGACTACATGGGATAATGATCATTACTTCGGGAGGCAGAGCAATGTCATACGGAAAGAAATTTGACAGGATCTGTATCATTGTCATGCTGTGTGCCGTTCTGGTGACTGCCCTGTTTATGAACGGGGAGGCTCTGGGAATGGAGGTAATTGTTGATAAGGATTCAGAGAGCTATACCGGAACTGAGTATTTCACGGACAACGATCTGGATGGCGACTGGGATGACACAGATGCCGTCAGCATTATCCTGGAGGGCGATACAGCCAGGATCATCGGAAACGGTGCATATGCCAATGACGGAAATGTATATATAACGAGCAGCGGGTACTATACGATATCCGGAGAACTCACAGACGGCAGTATCATCGTAGACGCATACCAGTCGTCCAAAATATGGATCATGCTGGACGGCGTGAGCGTGTATTGCTCCGACGATGCGGCGCTTCGGGTCGACCAGGCGGACAAGGTTTTCCTGACACTTAAGGAAGGAACAGAGAGTACGCTGGCCAGCGGGGAGACATACTCGGAGGAAGCTGTTGAGGATGGGACCGGAGGAGCGATCTATTCCCATGATGACCTGACGATCAACGGCAGCGGGAAACTGACGGTTACAGCTGAATACAAACATGGTATTGAGTGCAACGACTCCCTTGTCATAACAGGAGGAGAGATCGACGTAACGGCGCCGCAGGATGGAATTCATGCCAACGACAGCTTGCGCCTTACAGGCGCGAATGTCACGATCAGTTCCGGTGATGACGGAGTTCATTGTGATACGGAGATCATTATTGACGGAGGAGTCCTTCTGATCGAAGAATGCTATGAGGGACTCGAATCACAGCAGATCACGGTCACGGACGGGGAGATCACGATCTATTCCAGTGATGACGGATTCAACGCAAATGGAGGAACGACATCCGAATTCGGAATGGGCGGAATGGGCGGCAGAATGGCAAATACGGAGGAAGGAACAGAAGGTTCCGGCGAAGCGGCTGATAGAACGGATGTCGGAACGGAAGGTTCCGCCGAAACAGCGGAAACCACATCCGGTATATATATCAGCGGCGGGACCATCACGATCATCAATGGCTCAGGGCGTGACGCCGACGGCCTTGATTCCAACGGAGATATTTATATCAGCGGCGGAACGATCAGGGTCAGCCTGAATGCTGACGGATCCAACAATGCCATCGATTACGCCAGCGAGAACGGCGGTGTATGTGTCATAACCGGCGGCGAGGTGATCGCCTGCGGCAGCTATTCCATGGCGGAAGCATTCGACAGCGGGTCAACGCAGTGCGCGATCCTCTATAATTTCAGCGAAACTGCGGAAGCCGGAACTACTTTTGCAGTCGAGGATACGGACGGCAGCGTGCTGCTCACCTATGATGTCCCGAACAGCTTTTCATCTGTCAACGTCAGCAGCCCTCTCCTTGAGCTGGGCGAGACCTATTTGATCGTGATCGGAGATAATGTCGAAGAGATCACGTTGGAAGAAACATCCGCGTCCTACGGAGATGCGCAGAGCATCATGTTCGGCGGCACGATGAACTGGGGCGGGATGCAGAAACGCGGAGGCTTTGGCGGCCATGGCGGCATGAACGGAATGGGCGGCATGGCAGGAATGAAAAATAACAGCACTGACGGTGATGCCGGAAGCGATGAATCGAGCAATGAAATGCAAATGCCAGACCCGCCCGAGGGAATGGAAGCTGGAGAAATGCCAGACCCGCCCGAGGGAATGGAAGCCGGACAGATGCCGGAACCGCCCGAAGGAATGGAAGCTGGAGAAATGCCGGAACCGCCCGAAGGAATGGAAGCTGGAGAAATGCCGGAGCCGCCCGAAGGAATGGAAAACGGAGAAATGCCGGAACCGCCTGAAGGAATGAAGGCTGGAGAGATGCCGGAGCCGCCCGAGGGGATGGAAGCCGGAGAGATGCCGGAACAACCTGAGGGAATGGGACACGGCGGAATGGGACCGGGTGCCGCACAGGCAGAGGAGCAGGCTGCTGCAGAAAACACGGTCGCAGATTATGATGCGGAGACCTGGATCTGGTTTGCGGCGTGCGTTGCCCTGCTTGTGCTCGGAATCACAGGAGCCTCAAAATTCAAGCGCGGCAGAGAGATATAAAAACGAGGTTTCAAAAACAGAGCCATATCGTGTACAATACTACTCGTAATACAAAGAAGATGCGCAGCCCCGGAACAGTCCCGCAATTGCCGGACAGGTGCTGCCATCCTGAGGAATAACAGCACCCGGACCATGGTGCTGAAGGGGGGGTATTGAATATGGCTTTTATACAGATGAATTTATTATCACAGTCCCTGATGCGTACAGTGAATGTGAATGTCATCCTTCCGGCGGATAAAATGGTATTCCCGGGAATGACCCCGCGAGAGGACAAACCGTATAAGACACTGTATCTGCTGCATGGTGTTTTCGGTTCCCAGGTGGACTGGGTAAACGGCACGAACATCCAGAGATATGCGGAAGAGAAGGACCTGTGTGTCGTCATGCCGGCCGGCGAGAATATGTTCTACGTCGACCAGGAAAAATCTCACGCATTCTATGGCGAGTTCATCGGAAAAGAACTGGTCGAGCTGACACGCAAAATGCTGCCGCTCTCTGATAAGAGAGAGGATACTTTTATCGCGGGTCTTTCCATGGGCGGTTACGGTGCTCTCAGAAACGGTCTCAAATACAGTGATACGTTCGGTTACGCGGCAGGCCTTTCCACTGCGAATATCGTAGAGGGAATCGAAGAGCGCACGGACGACGTCCCGTTCTTCCTGGAGACCAGGAGCTTTGCGGAGAGCTTTTTCGGCGATCTTGACAAAGTGGCAAAGAGCGATAAGAACATCGTCTGGCTGGCGGAGAAACTCGCCGCTGAGAAAAAAGACCTTCCCAGGATCTTTATGGCCTGCGGCTATAATGACAGCCTGTTAGAGAAGAACAGACATTTAAGAGCTGCTCTCGAAAAGAACGGTTTCGATGTGACCTATATGGAAGCTCCCGGAGCGCATGAGTGGGATTTCTGGAACACACATATCAAGAAAGTCCTCGAGTGGCTGCCGCTGGAAGGCACAGCAGGCGTAAACAGCGGAAATGTCGGGATCTGAGAACCTCCAGGGAGAACTGAGAACATCCAAGGAGAACTGAGGAAATCTGAGAGAAGCTGAGAAGATTCGGGAATAAGATTTCAGAATACATTAATACGTAAAATAAAACGACGGGAGAGCCCATACTATTGGGCGTCTCCCGTTGTTTTGTCTGGCAGTGATTATTGGGTGTTATAAGGATGTTCAGCATCCTTTCGGAGTGCGGATCCGCTTTTCCAGTTCAGCCTTCAAATATTCATATCTGAGCCGTTTCTCTTCTTTTTTTGCAAAATGCTCCTCCCGGAACTGCTCCGGGTTATTTTCATAGTTTAATTCGGTCTCGCCGAACTGCTCGCTGGTAAGGTCAAAGACGCAGTCCCCGACGACGTTATAGCAATGAACATTTCCGTCGCCAAGCGGTACGCCGAAGACTTTTCCGCCGAAAATATCCTGCGCCAGGAAAGTCCCATTCATAAAATCGATATGCCATATAATTCTCCATGTCGTAAGCGGATACTATTCACGGTCCCTCCACACTGCATTCGTAAAATCACGCGCTCCACGCGTGAACATTTGCTTTCGCAAATGCATTTTACTCATGAGGTGGAGGTTCCTGCTTCGCAGGACTGATCAGAATAATCTGTCATATGCTCACGTGCGGGCACGACGCCTAAGCCATCTTATTCTGATCGACCGTGAATAGTAACGCTTTAGCAGATTTCAAACTCAGCGAAATCGAGTTTTCCTTCGGAGGTGCGGAAATAAAGCGCGTGCGTTCCGCTTTGTCCCATGAGAGGAGCGGTGCAGTCGGTCCAGTCTCCGGAGGATGCCTGGAGAACGGAGATGACCTGCCCGTCAGGCGCATCCGCACGGACTTCCAGGATGCCTTCCCCGCGGAGCATGGCGCGGATCGTGGTCTCCTTGCCGTCAAAGGCAAAATACTTAAAGCCTGCGACCGAACCGGCGCGCAGATTGGCGATCAGGGGGCGCAGCGCAGCGGGTGCGGGAGAGTCAATGTCCACATTGCCGCCGCCGTTTTCCGCAGTGCAGATCTTGGCAGGGATGGAAACTGGTGCGTCAGCTGCATCGCCGCCAAGCGGTTCTGTCGTAATGTAGGGCTGTCCCTCGGGAAGAGGAGGGACCGGCTCACCGGGCCCGACAAGGATATTGTTGCCGACCTTTGTCCTGTCTGCTTCCGTCAGGTGGCAGGCAATATAGGTCTGGTAAACACCGCGGGCAGGGAGAGGTCCGCCGTTCAGGCCGCAGCTTGTGACTTCGATCTGAGGGATCGTGCCGTCTTCCGCAAAATGGACTTCGTTTGCGCAGCCCTGCCTGGAATACTGGGTCCCGTTGATATGCCGGTGCCAGAAGATATAGAATTTGTCCCCCGCCTGTACCAGTCCGCCGTGGTTGTTGCCCATGTAGTTGGTCGGCAGAGTATTTCCCTTATAACCGAGATCGCCGTTGGAGACGATAACGCCCTTAAAATCAAAGTGGCCGCCCGGCGTGCGGGACATGCCGTAGCACAGCTCATTGCCCTGGAGCGAGGAGTAGACAAAATAGTACCAGTCGCCGTAGTGGCGGATGCTGGACGCCTCAAAGAAGGGGTGTTCCTCGTAATCGGTCCCTTTTGCGGTGTCAAAACCGTTGGCGACGCAGACGGGATCGGTAATGATCGTATGCATG
>JAFTFD010000178.1 GCA_017449745.1 Lachnospiraceae bacterium | reverse complement strand
ATCCGAGCTGTATCTCGATCGCGATGTTCAGGGAGGGAAGGCCTTTCCTGGGAATGATCTATGTTCCGCAGACACAGGACCTGTATTGTGCACTGCAGGGGCAGGGCGCTTATCGAAACGGAAAGCCGGTCATGTCCTCGGAAGATCCGCTTGAATTCAGCCTCGCGCTTTTCGGGACAGCTCCGTATTACTCGCAGGAGATCATTGACCGCGCTCATAAAACGGCCGCTTTCTACCAGGAGAAATGCATCGACATCCGGCGCAGCGGCAGCGCAGCCTATGACCTCTGCATGGTCGCAAGCGGTGCGGCAGGAATTTACGCGGAGCCGCTGATCCAGCTGTGGGATTATGCCGCGGGTGCGCTGATTGCCATGGAAGCGGGCGCCCGTGTCACTGACTTTGAGGGCAGAGAACTCAAGTTCCGCGGTGCTTCCTCCGTAATCTGTGCGGGCAGAGGCGTAGCTAAAGAGAATTATCTGCCGGAATGAAGTTCATATTTCGAATCTGAGAAGTGAAAAGGTGCTGTTCAGAACATGTAGATCAAGACATGTTTTGGGCAGCGCCTTATTTCGCATCATCCATTAGTGAGAAGAGCACTGAACTGTTCTGCCCGCATGGGCTCGGAATAATAGAATCCCTGTACCTGTGAGCATCCGTGTTTTTTAAGCAGCTGAAGTTCTTCAGCGGTTTCAACACCTTCTGCAACGATATCGAAATGCAGATAATCCGCAACGTCAGTAAAGAAGCGGACCATTTGCTGGATCTTTTCAATGTCATTCGAGCTGCTCAAATACTTCATGTCAAGCTTCAGAACATGAATAGGAAGAGCTATCAGCATATTCAGGGAAGAATATCCTCTTCCGAAATCATCCATAACGATACGGAACCCATGATCACGCAGATTTTCTACAGCGCGTGTGACCCCTTCTGCATCTTCGACATAATCCGCTTCCCTGATTTCCAGCATAAAGTCATTAGTCCGGATGCCGTTCTCCCGGATTATCCGCAAAAGTGTTTCTGAGAGCCCGGAATCATACAGATCCATCCTGGAAATATTAACAGATACCGGAACTGTGACGCCCAGCTCTTTTTTCCAGGCAGAGATCTGGCGAGCGGCTTCTGTCCACACATATAAATCGAGCTCATGGAGAAGTCCCTCCTGCTCAAAAAGCGGGAGAAACATATCCGGCGTCATCACCTTCGTAGTCGAATTATCCAACTGCTCTGAAATAGCAGGATACGCCCAGCGCACCAACGCCTCAGCACCCTTCAGACGAGGCTCGTCACCGCGGATATCATATTTGGGCTGATAATACACGCGGAGCTGCTTCTCTTTCAGAGCGGTTATTAAAGCTTCTTTCGAAATCAGATCTGACATTTTATTACCTCGATGATTAGAGCAAATATGGAATTATCCTGGATTGCCCCTGATGGCAAGTTTGAAGTTATCCTGGATTGCTCCTTATAGCAAATTTGAACCTTTGTGTTGCCGGATACATCTTCATATTAGCATAGCAAGCGTCAAACTGAACGTCATTTTGAAAAAAATGTGTCAATGCATAACAATTGGGATCATCCCCGGAATTTTATGCTTCAGCATCGCACCAGGCGCATAACAATCTGGGTGAGCTTCGGAATGATATGCACCATTCATCATGAGTCTGCTGAAAAAAATATTCTGTATCTTATTGCAAACAATAGTGGACTGTTGGATATATCCTTTATTATAATGGAATTATCAGATAATATCGCGGCGCCGATATCAAAATAGTCGGGTGTTAAATAGGCCAGGAAAATAATCAAAACTGTAAGCGAGGAACTAGAAGCGCATAACACAAAATTCAAATATAGTCACGAATACAAGCACTAATCAACAATAAGAATTATCAAGGGGGGCGAAATGGAAAACAAGATAGCTGCAACGAGATACAGGGCGCTGATCAGCTGGGCACTGATGATCGTGATCGCTTTCTGCTGCATGTTCTGCGCGGACAGGATCCAGCGCGATATGGGCAGAGTGGAGATCGAAATGGGGACAATCGAGAGTCCCGCAGGTAAGATAGCGTATAAGCTTTATATTCCGAAAGCAGCGGGCTACCACACCGCGCCGGGCGTACTGCTGCTGCACGGATATCAGAATGATCATGAGACAAATGCACTATATGCCAATGAACTGGCCAGGCGGGGCGTTGTTGTGCTGTCCATAGATGAATATGGACACGGATCTACGACAATCGGTCTCAGGGAGAGAGGATATGTCAATCAGAAGGTTACGGTCAACTACGGAAATGATTCCGCGGAACACGGCACCTTTGTGGAGGTGAAGGCATCTTCGCCCGTCAGATACCGGATCATGATGAATTTCTCCAATTTAAGTTTCTTTGATCCGAAATATACACAGGACTCGCAGGGAAATACCATCGCCGACAGTTCCTGCGGCGGCTCTATTGCCTATGCATACCTCGCGTCCCTGCCGCAGGTCGATCCGACCAGGCTTGCCCTCTCAGGCCACTCTATGGGAACCTGGAGTTCCTGGAGCGTTGCGGCGGATTACTGCGATGCAGTCAATCAGGCGGGGCAGGATATTTCCCCTAAGGCGATCGTTCTGCAGTGCGGAGAACTGTTCAGGGATTCCGCTTATGACAGCGAAAACATTCATTTCAACAACGTCCTGCTGCTGCAGGCAAAATACGATGAGTTCAGTTATTTCAGGGATTACACCTACAACGTGACGGATGATCTTTTAAAGACACCCCTGCGTTATGAGTTCCTGAAAACAACACCTGAAGAAGCAGCATGGAACACAACTTACGGAGATTTTGCAGACGGCAGCGCCAGACGGATCGAACTGCTGAATACAAACCACAGGCTGACGACCCATAACAAAGAAGGCCTTGCAGCCGCACTGGACTGGTTCGACAGCAGCATCACGCTTCCGGAGCCTGTTCCTTCTGATCAGCAGAAGAGTATGGCAAAGGAATGGCTCGGCCTCGTCGCCATGCTGCTGGTCCTGTTCTCCATGTTCCCGCTGCTGACGCTTCTGCTGACAACGCCGCTGTTCAGCTCTTTTGTACAGCCGATCCCGGCAGTGGAGACGAGAAAAACATTAGGGCAATGGTGGCGGACAGCTCTGCTGTCGATCCTGCTGGCAGGCGCGTCCTTCCCGTTTATGACGCAGCTGGGCCACGGACTGTTGCCGTTACCTGAGAATATTTTCCGCATGACGGTAGGAAACGGCTTCCTTTGTTGGTACCTGACACTGATCCTGTTTATGGTGATCTTCTCGATCATCGGCGCTGTCACCAGAAGGAAAAGAGGCGTCATCGGCAACTGGTATGCGACAGGGCTCGGAACGGTAAATTCCCCGGGATATCTTAGCATCGGCTTGCTGATTAAAGGCCTGATCCTCGCTGTAATCATGACAGGATCCGTCTATTTCATCAACTTAGTCATGGAGTACCTCTATGATCTGGATCTGCGGTTTATCTGGCCGTTCTTCAGATCCTTCAACGTTATGCGCGCGCAGCAGTTCGCTGTGTATGTGCCGGTATTCTGCCTGTTCTACCTGATGAACAACACAAAGATCATGGGCGGGTTAAGGACAGCAGCATCTGATCATAACGGATTCATACCGGCCCTTTTGGACTGGCTTAAGAACTTCTTTGTTATGGCGGGCGGGATCCTGCTCGTCGTTGCCCTCGAGTATATCCCGTTCTTTGCGGGAATCGGACCCGGGGCGGATGTTTTCCTGGGAGGTACTTTTGGCGGACCGTTCATGTCGATCCTGATCCTGTTTGCTCCGCAGGTCCTGTTCTTCTCGATCCTTTGTACGGTATGCTATCGAATGACCAGATCCGTTTACGTCGGTGCGTTTACGGCGGCGTTCCTGGCCTGCTGGATCATCTGCGGAGGATCCGCGTTCTTATAAATAAAATGTCAGGAAGACGGGAAGGGTTAGCGGCTTTATTTAAAAACTGAGATTATCGGAGAGTAAAAAACTGCGGACGCAAAAGGTTGTACCCGATTGCGTCCGCAGTTTTTTATAAAGGATATTCTTTTGGTGCGATACACCTCAATAAAAAGACGCAAATACAGAGGCGCATATGACAGTCATCAGACCGCAGACGACGATCGCGAGGCTGCTCATGGCGCCTTCTGTTTCGCCTATTTCCATCGCCTTTGTGGTTCCGATCGCGTGGGAACTCGTTCCGATGGCGAGGCCTTTTGCGACTGGCTCCGTGATCGACAGGAGCTTACAAAGCGGGACCGCGATCACGTTGCCAAGGATACCGGTGACGATGATCACAGCAGTCGTGATCGTGACGTAGCCGCCGAGCTCTTCGCTCACGCCCATACCGATCGCAGTCGTGATGGACTTGGGCAGAAGGGTGACGTATTCCTGGTGGGAAAGCCTAAAGAGCATGGAAAGAACCAGAATACAGACTGCGCTCATCAGTGTGCCGGCGAACACACTGGCCAGAATTGCCAGGTAGTGTTTTTTCAGCTTATCGATCTGCAGGTACAGCGGGATAGCCAGGCTGACGGTGGCTGGTGTCAGCAGGTAGCTTAAGTATTTGGCGCTGCTGTAATAGCTTTCATATTCGATATGAAAACAGCCAAGGAAGAGCATGACCAGTATGATCGCGATGAGCAGCGGATTGCAGATCCCCCAGCCAAAACGCTTTTTAATTTAAGAGGCATGATCTCTATGAGAAATTCTCCGGTTTCGCGGACGGATTCCAGAGGAATGATATGTAGCGCCAGCAGGAGAAACAGAATGACCATTCCATAGATGCTGGCCGGTACCGGAAGGGGCAGCAGATAGTGCAGGATCTCCCCAACGCAAGTTATTCCAAGTATGATGCAGAATTGTCGGATATATTTCATGTTAATCCCCATGCCGTAGCGTCACCGAAGGCATCGCACAGGAGAAATTCGCGACTGCACGAAGTGCTGCGTTTCTCCCGGATTGCGATTTGAGTCGCAAGCGCCGGCTTACAGATAATACAGCATCGTCATCAGCGGCATAGTGACGATACAGATCAGAGTCGTGATCGTATTGATCGATGTGGCGTAATCCGCATCCTGCCCGTAGAGCTGCGCCATCTGCGTGATCGTGGTCGCGGAGGGCGTCATGGTCGCCATCAGCCCGATGTACAGGACCGTGATCCCGTCGGGCGAGAGGGAAGCAATGCCGCTTAGTTTCATGATCATAACGACCATGAACGGCAGCACCAGCATTTTTAAGAGGGCGATCACCCAGGTGCGCTTTCTGGTCAGCATGGACTTAAGGTCAAGGCCGGCCAGGATCATTCCCAGCATCAGCATGCAGACGGGACCGATGGTTCCCGCTATGGAATTGACCGTGCCCTGGATGAGGGCGGGCAGTTTTATGTTAAGCAGCAGCATCAGAAGACCTGCAAAACAGGCGATCAGGTTGATGCTGGTGAAGATCTTCTTAAGGTCGAGACCTTTTTTCCCTTCCACCAGTGACTTGCCGTGCGTCCACAGGATAAAGAGCTGGACGACGAGAAAAGCACTGGAGTAGATGAGCCATTCGCTGCCGAGGATGGCAGTGACCAGCGGAATGATGAGGTTCCCGGCGTTGGAATAGATCAGAGAGGCCTTTTCGATATTGGTAAAGTGGAACGGCTTGT
>JAFTFD010000177.1 GCA_017449745.1 Lachnospiraceae bacterium | reverse complement strand
TGAACCGCGCGGTCGCCAAGCACGAAAATAAGGTAAAGCTCACCGCTCTTAACGGCGTCTATATCATTATTATCTCCACTGTGCTCAGCATTGTCATTCCTCAATTTGTTGCTGCTGCCGGCGTTGATCCCAAGAGCTGGAGTTTCATGGCCATTGTTATTGCGATTCCGATGATGCTCATCGGCCTGCTTCGCTTCATCTTCTGCAAAGAAATCGTATCGGATGACACCTCCGTCAAGCTGGATATCAAGGAAGGCGCTTCCGTCATTTTCAAAAACAAGTATATTTGGATATTCGGTATCATGTACTTCGGATATCATTTCGTCAACACCCTCTCGGGAACTGCGCAAACGTATTATTTCCAGTATGAACTTGGGGATATAGGATTCAGCTCATATGTTGGCATGGGCATGATGCTTGTTCCTTTCCTGCTGGCTGCCGTTCCCAAGCTGATGTCTAAGTTCGGCACGCGGAATGTCCTTCGCACCGGCATTATCCTGATCGGTGTCGGTCCTCTGCTTCGTATGATATTTGGCACCAATCCCATCACTCTGGTCGTTTTCTCCATTGTGTTTCTGATTGGCACTGTTCCCGTAGGCTTCATGTCCACCGTGTACGTATTCGAGTGTATCGACTATAGTGTCTGGAAGACCGGCAGACGGGTGGAAGCTATGTTCAGTGCGGTCAACTCCTTCTTTGCAAAGATCGCCTCCGCTTTTGCCTCTGCCGGTGTCGGCTTGGTCATGGGGGCCGTTGGATATCAGGGTGGCGCGGCAACGCAGAACGCTGCCACAATGACAGCGATCCACGGACTTTACAACATTGCACCCATTATAGTCTCCATTATTATGCTTATCGCCTGCCACTTCTATGATGTGGAAAAGCTGCTTCCGGATATTCGCGCCGAGCTGGCACAGAAGCAGACCACGGCTGATTAAAAACAGCTACGCCATAATGGCGTGACCATTAACGAGCATTATGATCACTCCTGACGCGGCAGCACTCCAAGGAGTGCTGCCGCGCTGTTTTTACTGGAAAGGGAAAGCTAATTATGATTATTAACAATGTTAAAATAAACGGTCTGAGCAGCCCGATGGGATATACCTTTCCCCATGTGACAATCAGCTGGCAAGTGGGAGAATACACCTCCAGGCGTCAGAGCCGCTCTCGTGTAGTGCTGGCGGAGGACATTGGCATGGAGCAGATCGTCGCAGAGAAAAGCGGTGTTTTACCCTGCTCCGGTGTGACCTTTGAAGTCTCTCTCAAGCCCCGCACGACATATTATGCGCTTGTTCAGGTCACAGGAGAAGACGGCGAAGCAGGCGAAAGTGTGCCTGTGTCTTTTGAAACCGGCAAGATGGAGGAGCCTTGGCTGGCCTCCTGGATCGGGATGCAGGAGGGAGACGATTATCATCCAATATTTGAGAAAAGCTTCAGCCTGAAGCGTCCCCCTGTCCGGGCCAGATTGTATATCACAGGCGTTGGCCTTTATGAAGCCAGCCTCAACGGTGTAAAGATCGGTGATGATGTATTGGCGCCTTTTTTCAACGACTATCATTGCGCCATCCAATGCCAGACCTATGACTTGACAGATCAGTTGTCTCAAGACAACACGCTCTCCGTTATGCTTGGCAATGGATGGTATAAAGGCCGCCTGGGCTACGAGGGGGGCAGTGCTGTCTATGGCAGCAAATTTGCCTGCATCGCGGAACTGCACATCGAATATAACGACGGCTGCGAGGATGTAATAATCACCGACGACAGCTGGACGTATATTCCCTCTGACATCATCTATTCCGATATCTACGACGGTGAGGGCATTGACCGCACGAAAAAAACCTGCAGCGCAACCCAAAAGCGGGCTGTCCTTATGGACATGGGCGGGAAGAAGCTGGTTGACCGCTACAGTATGCCCCTGCGAGAGATGGAGGAGCTCTCCGTTAAGAATGTTATTCATACCCCCGCAGGAGAGACTGTCTTGGATTTTGGTCAAAACTTCGCTGGATATGTCCGCTTCCATGCGACTTTCCCAGCTGGTACGAAGGTCGTTCTGACACATGGGGAATTGCTGCAAAACGGAAACTTCTATCATGAAAATTACCGCACAGCCAAAACGGAGATTACTTATATCTCAGATGGACGGGACGAATGGGTGAAGCCGCACTTTACTTATATGGGTTTCCGCTATGTAAAAGTTGAGGGCTGGCCGCATGAGCTGCAGGCAGATGACTTTACTGGCGTCGCCGTCTATTCCGCCATGGAGCGGACTGGCTGGCTGGAAACTGGGAACCGGGAGGTGAATCAACTCTTTTCCAACGCCCTCTGGGGCCTGAAAAGCAACTTTGTGGATATGCCTACCGACTGCCCCCAGAGGGATGAACGCCTGGGATGGACGGGAGATGCTCAGATCTTCGCGCCCACTGCGTCTTTCTTTATGGACACCTCGGCATTTTACCGTAAATTCCTGTGGGACATGCGAAATGACCAACTGCTTCACGACGGCGCAGTATCGGCTTATCTCCCCAATTTCGGGGGAGCTCCTCTGGGAGCCTCTTTCCTTTACCTATGGCGACTGGCTTGCCATGGACGGTCCTTCCGAGCAGAGCTTTAAGGGCGCCACGGAGGATGCGTTCATCAGCTCTGTATATTTCTTCGCATCCACAGAGAAGCTGGCACAGGCGGCCGGTATTCTGGGCTGCGAGGAAGATCATCAAAAGTATTTGTCACTATCTGAAAAAATCAGGGCAGCTGTTCTTCACGAATACTTTGCCCCCTCCGGCAGGCTCTGCATCAACACCCAGGCCGCATACGTCATTGCACTGAAATTTGGTGTTTATCGGAACAAGGAAGCCCTGATCAACGGATTGAAGCTCCGCTTAAAAGCAGATGGATGCCGTATTCGCTGCGGCTTTGTCGGAGCCCCGCTGTTGTGTGAAGTATTGGCGGAAAACGGCATGGCGGATCTCGCCCTGCACATTTTCCTGCAGGAAAAGTTCCCCAGCTGGCTCCACTGTGTGAACCTGGGTGCCACAACGATCTGGGAGCGTTGGAATTCTGTCCTGGATGACGGCAGCATCAGCGGGACTGGCATGAATTCCCTGAACCACTATGCCTACGGTTCCGTCGTCAATTACGCTGTCCGTTATTTGGCGGGATTTCAGCCATTGGAACCCGGATGCAGGAAAATCTGCATTGCGCCGCAGTTTGACGGACGGTTGGGATATATGTATTGCAGCTACTGCTCTGCAAGCGGGAAGTACCGGTGAGAGCATGCGACCGCAAAAAGGTCCTTGTCGTTGGTGCAGGTCCGGGCGGATTGTATGCGGCATATACGGCTGCCCGCCGAGGACATGAAGTCATCCTGTGCGAGAAGGAAGACAAGGTGGGTGGTATCCTGAAAAGCGAACAGGCACTGCCCTTCAAGCATGAGATGTTTGAACTGTCCGGAACCTATAAGATCCTTGCGGAGAAAGCAGGGGTCGAGATCCGGTTGAACACGGAAGTCACGCCAAAAGAGAAGCCATACGCACTGATCATCGCGGCGGGCTCGTCCCCGCTGGTACCCCCGATCCCTGGCCTGCACGGCGGTAATGTGATTGTGGTAAACAACTACTACAAAGAGAAGGACAAAGTTACAGATGATGTCGTTGTCTTTGGCGGCGGGCTCGCAGGATGTGAGTGCGCGATCCATTTGGGTATGGAAGGAAAACGCGTCCACCTTGTGGAGATGCGGGACATGCTGGCTCCGGATGCCAATGTGCGTCACCGCCCCCTTCTTCTGAAGGAGATCGACAAGTATGTCACTGTTCACACCGGCTATAAAGGTCTGGAAGTCACTGCCGAAGGGATATGGTGTGAGAACGCGGCAGGAGACAAGGTCCTCGTTCCCGGCACTTCCGTCATCTGTGCTCTGGGCCAGAGATCCAGAACGGATGTCGTGGAGGCACTCATGGACACGGCACCTTACGTGCGTGTCATCGGTGATGCGTCCAGGGTCTCCACGATCACGAACGCTGTGTACTGGGGCTATCATGCGGCATTGGATATTTGATGAATTCAATGAGACATATGATGTGCAGGAAGGGGATGCATGTACCTGGTTCCTGAAGACAGGATCCTCGTCTTCTGGTAATAATACTTTTGAATAGAGGATCCTGGACAAATGCAGGGAGAAAATCGCTCCTTGTATCATTTCTGATGTCAGCTTTAAATGAGATCCTCAAGATGTATATCCATCACACTCAGGAGGTTCCCCAGGTTTTCGGAGGAACTTTTGAGGAGTGAGCGGATCTGATCGGCTTTTTCTTCGTTATAACGGAAGGTGGGAACCGCTACACTGATGGCGGCAGCACACTTTCCGTTTTTTCGTACCGGAGTACCAATACATCTGATGAATGCATTGGATTCTTCAATTTCATATGTGAAACCTTCTTTTCTGGCGTTGACAAGTTCCCGGTACAGCACATCCAGATCAGTTATTGTGTTTTCGGTAACTGCCTGCAATCCTTCCGGATAAATGGACCGGAGTTCCTCATAGGTAAGATCCATCAGCAGTGCTTTTCCGACAGCTGTGCTGTAAGCAGGAAGGGTTGCTCCGACAGAAGAGATCATGCGGATCGGCTGCGGGGAATTGATCTTTCTCAGATACAGGATATCTCCACCGGAAAGGATGCCAAAATGGCAGGCTTCCTTGCATGCGGCGGTGATTGCGGAGAGAATTTTCTCAGCTTCCCCGGGAAACGGGACCTGTTCTATAAATTCCTGTCCGAGCTTACCCGCGGCCAGACCGATGGAGTATCTGTGCATGCTGTCTGCTGACAGATAGTTTTTTTCCAGGAGAGTACGCAGAATGGGAGAGAGTGTGCTCTTCGGAATACTAAGGTTCACACTGAGGTCAGACAGTGTATATCTGTGGGGATTACGCGAAATAATTTCCAGCAGATTCAAAACACGCATAGTGGCGGGATGCAAGGACGTTGATTTTTCAACAGACAAGGCGGGCTCCTTCCATATAATGCATTCAAATTATCATTCATTATACACCTGAAAAATATTATCTGCTGCTTTATTTGTGTAGTGATCACACGATCGGACACGGAATTATAAAACTGATCACGTTGAATAGTATGATCTTCGACCGCGATAAGAAGCCAAGTCTAATTTCACTTCAAATTTGTGCAAAATCCATAAAATTTAGGAAAAGATTTGTCTAAAATATAGTTTTTACACGAATATAAGAGAGTGTTATTATTAATTATAGCGTACGAATATAGGCATTGTGTTCGTATATACGCACAAGTGTTTTGGAAAAACGTTACATGTATTTTTCGTAAAATTGGAATTATCTAAAAGGGGGAGAGACGGTGACCAGGGAAACAATACTTGAAGAAGTCCGTCGCAGTAAGATCGTAGCCATTTTCAGGGGAATCGATGCAAAACACTGTTCTCCTGCGGCAAATGCTATATACGATGGCGGAATCAATTTCTGTGAAGTGACATTCAGAGCGACAGAAGAAGAAACAGATTTTTCATCAACCTGTGATGGAATCCGGAATATCATTGCAGGCGCAGATGGCAGAAATATCTTTGTCGGTGCCGGTACGGTACTTACGGAAAGACAGGTCGTGCTGGCGCGTGATGCAGGCGCTCAGTTTATTATTACTCCTAATGTAAATACAAAAGTGATCCGTCTGGCTAAAGATCTGGGAATGGTTGCGATGCCAGGCGCTTTTACTCCGACGGAGATAGAACTTGCCTATGAAGCGGGAGCGGATATTGTCAAGATCTTTCCTGCTTCTGCCCTGGGGACTTCTTATTTTAAGGCTGTTTCAGGACCATTGGCACATATTCCGCTGATGGCAGTAGGGGGAATCGATCTGAATAATGGAAAGAGCTTTCTGGAAGCGGGAGCAGTCGGTCTGGGAATTGGGGGGAACCTCGTCAGCAGAAAGGTGACCGAAGCAGGAGATTTTGAAGTGCTGCGTAAACTTGCAGAGGAGTATACGGCATCCATAAGATAAATTTTTGCAGAAAGGAGAGGTATTGTGAGAGCGGTTTGTTTTGGTGAGATCATGATGCGTCTGAATCCTGAAGGTTATAAAAGGATCAGGCAGTCGCAGTCCTTGTGCTGCTCCTATGCGGGCGGAGAGGCAAACGTGGCAGTTTCTCTTGCAAATTACGGTATTGATGCGGCGTTTGTGACAAAAGTTCCTGACCATGAGGTCGGGCAGAGCGCAGTGGATCAGCTCAGACAGTTCGGGGTAGATACCTCCTGCATAGTCAGGGGCGGTCCGAGACTTGGTATTTATTTTGTAGAAAAAGGCGCGTCTCAACGTCCTTCAAAGGTTATTTACGACAGAGCCGGTTCCTCTATTGCCCTGGCTGATCCTTCGGAGTTTGACTGGGATCGGATCCTCGAGGGTGCGGACTGGTTCCACTGGACGGGAATCACGCCCGCGCTGAGCGACAACTGTGCAAAGGCTGTTCTTGAAGCCTGTAAAACAGCCAGGAAAAAGAATATCAGGATCAGTTGTGACCTGAATTACCGGAACAAGCTGTGGTCGAAAGAAAAGGCCGGACAGGTCATGGGCGAGCTGCTTCCCTATGTTGATGTCTGTATTGCGAACGAAGAAGATGCAGCGGATGTTTTCGGTATCCATGCGGAAGGGACAGATGTCTCCGGCGGTAAGCTGAATAAGGAAGGATATATCAGTGTCGCCAAACAGCTGGCGGAAAGGTTTGACCTTCAGGAGGTAGCCATTACACTGCGAACGAGTATCTCGGCGAGTGTCAATAACTGGGCGGCGCTGCTCTATACGGGGAAAGAAGCTTATTTCTCCAGAGAGTATACGATCCAGATCGTAGACCGGGTCGGAGGAGGAGATTCCTTCGGAGGAGGATTGATCTATTCCCTGATGTCCGGGTCGGAACCGCAGGAAGCCATCGAATTTGCGGTAGCAGCATCCTGCTTAAAGCACACAATTGAAAACGATTTTAACCTTGTGTCTGTGAAGGAAGTGAAGAGCCTTGCGGGCGGCAACGCCTCCGGACGTGTGCAGAGATAAGGGATGAAAGAATCAGGATCAATCGTTAAAAACTATGGGAGGGGGACATAGATTGAAAATAACAGAAGTTAACACATATTTTGTGCGTCCCAGATGGGGATTTGTTGAGATCCTGACTGACGAGGGGATCGACGGTTGGGGAGAGGCAGTCCTGGAGGGACATTGCGGTGCTGTCCTCGCATGCGTACAGGAAATGAAGAGCTATCTGATCGGCAACGACCCGATGAGGATCGAAGACATATGGAATGTTCTCTATCGCTGCGGTTTTTATCGTGGAGGAGGCGTCCTGATGAGTGCGATCTCCGGTATCGATCAGGCACTCTGGGATATTAAAGGAAAACGCTTTGGCGCACCTGTCTATGAGCTCATGGGAGGTGCATGCAGGGACAACATGAAAGTTTACAGCTGGATCGGCGGCGATCGTCCCAGCGATACGGGAGCGGCAGCTCTTGAGAAGAAAAACGCGGGTTTCCAGGCTGTCAAGATGAATGCCACCGAGGAACTGCAGATGGTGGACACTTATGACAAGATCGACGCAGTCCTTGAACGTGTGGCTGCTATTCGTGAGACCTGCGGAAAGTATTTCGGCATAGCGATCGATTTCCATGGCAGGGTGCATCGTCCGATGGCAAAGATCCTGGCGAAGAAGCTTGAGGAATTTGATCCTATGTTCATCGAGGAGCCGGTGCTCTGCGAGAATATGGAACTATTTCCGGAAATTGCGGCATCCTGCAATATCCCGATCGCAACAGGGGAGAGGCTGTTTTCTATTTATGACTTTAAGCGTCTTCTGCAAATCGGCGGCGTGGATATCATTCAACCGGATCTCTCCCATGCCGGAGGCATTACTTCCGTCAAGAAGATAGCGTCCATGGCGGAGGCATATGATGTTGCGCTGGCTCCGCATTGCCCGCTGGGACCGATCGCTCTCGCCAGCTGTCTGAATGTCGACGCCACCAGCTACAATGCCGTCATTCAGGAACAGAGTATAGGTATACATTACAATGTCGGCAAGAGTGTTCTTGATTACGTGAAGAATCAGGAGGATTTCGCCTTTGTTGACGGACGGGTGAAGCTTCCTGTTAAGCCGGGACTTGGCGTTGTGGTCAATAAGGAGCTCGTTCTGGAGGAAAACAGAACACCTCATGAATGGAAGAACCCGGTCTGGCGCCATACGGATGGGAGTGCCGCTGAGTGGTAGTTAAGAGAGCTGTATACATAAATAGCAGAAATTATAGCAGAAGCGAATATTTCAGGGAGTTTGTTGCATGTGCGGGCTTTTATGCACGCCATGGAAACATATATGGAAAACCTAATGCCTGGAGCTCATTACCGGATCTGTCAGTCGTCCGGTGAGGTTCCTGCTCCTTAGGGGGGATCTGCATAAGTTGCAGAAGAAAGGAGAAAAAAATGTTAGATGCTAAGTATATTCCTGTATTTATCGGTGGGTTTATCGCCTGGATCTGTATTATGATCGCGGTCGGCTATTTTACGAGCCGTGGTAAAACACACGGAAGCAGTTTCCTGACCGGCGGTGGAAATCTCGGATTCTTCCTGATTTTCTGTACGGTCGGTGCAACTATGATCGGTACCGGTTCCTCAATGGGTGCTATCTCAAACGGTTTTAATCACGGCTGGGGCGGTGCGATCTATGGCCTTGGCGCATCCACAGGTATTTTACTGATGCTGCTGTTCACATCGGCGAAGAATAAAGGATTTCTTACGATGTCGGAGGAGGCACAGTACTATTACGGGGGTAAAAGAATAATCCGCCAGGTCATGGGCTTTATGATGTTCGTTATTGAGATCATCTGGCTCGGCAATCACTTAAACGGCGGTTCCAAATATCTGCAGTATGTCACAGGAATGGGCAGCACGACCTGTAAGCTGATCACAGTGCTTGGCTTTGGAATTTATGTATTCCTTGGCGGATATTTCGCAGTTGTCACGACAGATGCGGTACAGTTTATCGTCATTCTGATCGGTTTCCTTGCGATCGCATTCAGGGCGATCCCGATGGCAGGCGGCTATGATGCTGTCAAAGAAGCCTTTAATGCTGCCGGCAAGCCCGGTGCCATGGGCTTCTACGGACTCGGATCCTATGGAATATTGCCCGCGATCGCCTTGATCATTTCAACGAATCTCGGCGTTGTCGGTACACCTACGCACCGTACCCGTATTTACACCTCCAAAGATGAAGCTACAGCAAAGAAGGCTTTCCTGGGACAGGGCATACTGCTGTTTCTCTGGTCTTTTGTTACGGCTATCATCGGTATGAGCTGCTATGCTATCATGATCAAGAACGGGGACGTGCTGGAATCTGCCGACTACGCATTTTCCTACATGGCAACAAACGTCCTCGGACCCGTTGTCGGACTTATGTTCATGATCGCAGGCCTTTCCGCTACGATGTCTTCGGGTGACTCTGACGCTATCTCCGGCGTTACGATCCTTCTGACAGATGTTTATCCTTCCATCACCGGCAAGAAGATCGAGGAGAAGGACTATGCGAAATACAGCCGTATCGCGCTCGTCTGCACACTTGCCGCAGCTTTCTTTATCACGCTGTTTGTCAACGATGTTATTGGATATATCCAGACCGTTGTCGGTGCGCTTCTTCCGGGCGTGGCAATGGCAATGATCCTTGGAAAATTCTATAAGAGAGCGAACTGGCAGGGCGGACTTGCATGCATCCTCTCAGGCACTGTTTTCGGATGCCTGATCCTGTTCATTCCTTCCTTCAAGAATGCTGTTAACGCAATTTGCGGCGGTCCCGCGATCCCGGCGGCTCTGATCTCCCTTATTTTTGGCATCGTTGTTTCCATGATCACGCCGGAAGATAATACACCGGAAGAAGAGAGACTGGCCCGTGTCTTCGCTGACCGTGAAGGCAAGGTCGCTGAAATCGCGAATAAGAATAAATAATAAAGATATAACCAGAAAAATTAACATTTGTTCAGTGTCCACAGACAGGAACAAAAGATATTCCGATTTGACTGACAGCAGGGCGGAGATAGTACATGATCTCTGCCCTGTTTTTAAGAATTTACAGGGGGAGTAATATGCAGACTATATTGATTACCGGCGGGATCGTGTATGACGGACTGGGTAATCCGGGTAAACCTGCGGATCTGTATCTGGAGGGAGGCAAGATCAGCAGGATCGGTGAGACCGGAAGCCTTAATGAGGAGGATGCTGATCTGGTGATTGACGCTGCGGGAAAGGCAGTTACACCGGGTTTTGTGGATATACACAGGCATCATGATGCAAGGCTGCTGAACGACCCCGGCTTCGGTATTACTGAGCTGAGACAGGGAATCACGACCGCCGTCAGCGGAAACTGCGGGATCAGTATGGTGCCGCGTCCGTCAGATTCCCGAAAAGCGGAGGAATACTATGCTTTTGAGGAACCGGTCATGGGTCCGGTGGATTGCAACGGACCGGTGACCTATGACGATTATCTGGAAGCCGCAGGCAGGGTTTCACTGCCTTTGAATACGGCAGCCATGATCGGTACCGGCGCCGTAAAAATATGTGTGAAAGGATTCTCGGATACTCCTTATACGCAACAGGAACTTGAGGAAGCAAGAGTGATGATCGAAAATGCTCTGAAGGCGGGCGCTCCCGGTATATCTTTGGGTATCATGTATCTGCCGGAATGCTATTCTTCGACAGATGAATTTGCCTATATACTGGAACCTGTCGGCCGATATGGAAGAGTCATCACGACACATATTCGCGGTGAAGGAGATTCCATGGTGAGCAGCGTCGCGGAGGTGATCGAAATTGCTCGAAAAGCCAGATGCGCCCTGGAGATCAGTCACTTCAAGAGCGTAGGAATGAAGAATTGGAGAAAGGATATATACAGCGCGATCGACCTGATCGAAAAAGCGAGAGCAGAGGGGATGGATGTCACCTGTGATTTTTATCCATACGAGGGAGGGAGTACTGCCCTGACCACCATGCTCCCGCCCGTATTTGTCGCCGGGGATATGAAAAAAGCTCTGGAGAAGCTCGGGACGCCGGAAGGGGTCGAGGAGTTCCGAAGGACAAGCCGCGTGCTTTACGAAAATTGGGACAATTTCTGCGTGACGCTTGGATGGGAGCGCATTATCATTAGTGGTATAAACCGAAAAGAGAATGAGAAATATCTGGGGATGACCGTAACGGAGGCGGCAGATCAGTATGGCTTTGACGATGCTGAGGCATTCGCCGCGTATCTGATGCACTCGGAAAACGGAAAGACGGCCATCATTAATATGTCCATGTGCCAGGATGATATCGATGTGGTGGCAAAACTCCCGTATTCCAACATTATTTCCGATTCGATCTATGCGGAGACAGATACACCGCATCCGCGCATGTTCGGTGCGTTTCCCAAGGTGATCCGTGAATACGTAAGGGAGAGAGGACTCCTGACCATGGAGGAAGCGATCCGCAAAATGACAAGCCAGCCGGCTGCCAGGATGAAGCTGCAGGGGAAGGGCATATTGCGGGAAGGCATGGATGCGGACGTACTTATTTTTGATCCGGACCTGTTCACAGATCATGCGACATTTGCAGACCCTGCCCAATATGCAGGCGGTCTTGACTGGAGCATAATCGGAGGAACCGTTGTCGTTGATCACGATGAAGTCGTAAACAGGAGTGCCGGAAAGCTCCTTCTGGCAGCTGAATGACTGGCAGTGCTGCATAGCGGCAGTGACAGGCAGGAGCATGACTGGTTTTACCAGGCAAGAGATCATAAGACAGGAAAAAAGAAGTTGACCTGAATAAGTGAAATAGAGGAGGATTCGATCATATGGCTGATATTTATGAGAAACTGAAGGAACGACAGATCACACTCCCGGCGCCGCCACCTAAAGGAGGCGTGTATACGCCGGTGATGGAATTCGGCGATCACCTGCTGTACTGCAGCGGCTGCGGAAATGATATCGGCGATGGAAAACAGCTTATTGGGAAAGTGGGAAGAGATCTGACTCTGGAGCAGGGCCAGCAGGCAGCTTATAACTGCATGCTTAATCTTCTTGCAAATCTGCAGGATAAGCTCGGCGACCTTAATCGTATCAAGCGATGTGTGAAAGTTCTGGGCTTTGTCAACTGCACAGATGATTTCACTCAGCAGCCTCAGGTGATCAACGGAGGTTCCCAGCTGCTCCTGGAACTCCTGGGAGAAGAGAAGGGACTGCCCGCCCGCACAGCTATGGGCACGAATGCGACACCCGGAAATATACCTGTAGAGATCGAAATGCTGGTCGAATATGAGTAAAGCTGAAGGGATAAACATGGAAAAGACAGAGAAAGATTCAAAGGAGACAGGCGCTGCCTGCTATAGCTTTGCGGAACAGAGTGAAGTATTTTCGCCGCAGCTTGTCTTTTACCCGGATCTGATTCTTGATAATATTCGCAGGATGATAAAAATTGCAGGAGGGGCCGGGCGTCTGTGGCCGCATATAAAGACACATAAAACACCGCAGGTAGTACAGATGCTGGTGGAGGAAGGCATAGACCGGTTTAAATGCGCCACGATCGCCGAGCTTGAGATGGCAGCCAGGGCAGGCGGGAAAAGACTGTTGCTGGCTTATCCGTTGGTAGGACCTGACATAAAGCGGTTTCTGGCAGTGCAGAAAGCGTTCAGAGAGGTCACGTTCTACGCGATCGCGGATGATACAGACCAGGTAAAACAGCTGGGTCAGGAGGCTCTCCGCGCGGATATCATAGTGAATCTTCTCATGGACGCGGATCTGGGACAGCACCGGACAGGTGTTCCTATGGAAAGGCTGGATCAAATGTATCGGGAATGGGATAAGGTACCCGGGATCCATATGTGCGGAATGCATTGTTATGATGGACATCGCCATGAGGCCGATCTGCAGGTCCGGATGGAGAAGGTCAGGGAGACGGATGAATTACTGAAACAGATCTGGCAGAAGCTCAGAGAAGATGGCTATGATCTGTCAGTGGTCGTTCTGGGCGGAACACCCTCCTTCCCGTGTCATAAGGTGCTGACGGAAGAATATCTGAGTCCGGGAACATGTGTGATCCACGATGCAGGTTACAGAGACTCCTACCGTGATATGGAGTTTACTCCCGCAGCAGCAGTGCTTACCAGAGTGGTGAGCAGGCCTGAAAGGGATACCTTTACACTTGATCTCGGCACAAAGGCTGTGGCAAGTGATCCTGCAGGGGACAGGGCAGTACTGGCCGGTATGGAATATGCTGCAACTGTTATGCAGAATGAAGAACACTGGGTCGTTCGGGTACCGGAAGAGCATATCAAAGATATTCCGGAAATCGGAACAGAATTATTTGCCATACCGGTACACGTCTGTCCTACCTCGGCCCTTTATCCGGAGGCAGCTGTTGTCAGAGAGGGACATCTGAGAGACTGGTGGGCAATCACCGCCCGTAATAGAAAAATCACATTTTAAGGAATTTATATCGGAGGAGGTGCAGGCATATGTTAATCAGTCAGGAAACCAGGAAATTATCGCCTGAGATGGATCCGTTGCGCATGGGTATGGGATGGAAAGTCGAGGATCTCTCCAAGCCGCAGGTGTTTGTGGAGAGCACTTTCGGCGACAGCCATCCAGGCTCGGGCCATCTGGATCAGTTTGTCAATCAGGCTGTGCTTGCGGTCAACGAGAACGGAGGCAAGGCTGCAAGGTATTTTGCCACGGATATGTGCGACGGGATCGCGCAGGGACACGACGGGATCAACTATTCCCTGGCGCACAGGGAAGCGATCACAAACCTTGTGGAGGCACAGTGCCGCGCAACGACCTTTGACGGCGGCGTTTTTATAGCAAGCTGCGACAAGGCGATGCCGGCTATGCTGATGAGCATAGGAAGACTTAAGGACATGCCGGCGATCGTTGTAACGGGCGGCGTCATGGAAGCGCATGTCCTGCCGGATCAGTATGTGGAGAATGATCCGGGATGCAAGATCAATGAACTGCTCACGCTTGAACAGATCGGCAAATTCGCGGCTCAGTATGAGAGAAAAGAGATCCCTCTCGAACAGCTGGAGTATTACAAGCATCATGCATGTCCTTCCTGCGGTGCATGTTCCTTTATGGGGACTGCTTCCACTATGCAGGTCATGGCGGAGGCATTGGGACTGATGCTCCCGGGAACGGCTCTGATGCCCGCCACAGCGCCGGAGCTGAAACAGGCTGCTTACGATGCTGGCAGGCAGCTGATGGAGCTGATCCGCATGGGGGTGACGACACAGGATATCGTTGATATGCGGAGCTTTGAAAACGCGATCATCGTACACGCGGCGATCTCCGGATCGACCAATGCGCTTATGCATATACCCGCAATTGCCAACGAATTCGGATTTGAGATCGATGCGGATACCTTTGACAGGATGCACCGCGGAGCGCATTACCTTTTGAATATCCGTCCGGCGGGCGACTGGCCGGCACAGTATTTTTACTATGCAGGCGGTGTTCCCCGCATCATGGAGGAGATCAAGTCCATGCTCCATCTTGACGCGAAGACCGTCACAGGCAAGACTCTCGGTGAAAATCTGGAGGAACTCAAGAATAACGGATTCTACGAACATTGTGATGAGATCCTGAAAAAAAGGAGCGAGGAGATTGGCAAAGAGATCAAAAGAACTGATATCATCGCTTCTTTCGATCACCCGATCGGCGACAACGGGACCATTGCCATTCTTCGCGGAAACCTGGCTCCTGAGGGGTGCGTGATCAAGCACTCTGCGTGCCCTAAGAATATGTTCAAGGCGACTCTGCGCGCAAGGCCGTTTGACAGTGAAGAAGAGGCAATAGATGCGATCCTCCACGGCAGGATCCATCCCGGCGATGCTGTTTTTATCCGCTATGAAGGACCGAGAGGCAGCGGTATGCCGGAAATGTTCTACACCGGAGAGGCGATCTGCTCTGATCCGGCTCTGGCGGCCAGTGTGGCGCTGATCACGGACGGGCGTTTCTCAGGCGCATCAAGAGGGCCTGTCATCGGACATGTCAGCCCGGAGGCAGCAGCAGGCGGTCCGATCGCTCTCGTCGAAGAGGATGATATTATCGAGCTGGATGTCGAGAGACGTTATCTTGCGATCACCGGCGTAAAGGGCGAAAAGAAAACTCCGGAGGAGATGGATAAGATCCTTGCGCAGCGCAAGGCAAACTGGAAAGGCTTCCAATCAAAATATACGCATGGACTTCTGAAGCTGTACAGCGAGCATGCTGTCAGTGCCATGAAGGGTGCCTATATGGTATGAGGAACAGATGCTGCGGCATTTGATATAGGGGAATAAGAATTTGGCTGAAGCGAGAAGTTTAAAAGATATAAAACTGGATAATGCGTATAAATTCGGAGCAGGGCGTTACATTCAGGAACAGGGGGCACTGGAGCAGGCAGGAGCGGAAGCTCTACGTCTGGCAAAAAAAGCCCTTGTCATCGCGGGCCCGAGGGGTCTGGCTGCATGTGAAGGCCGTGTCGAGAAAAGCCTTGAAGAGGCCGGTGTGGAATATATACTGAAGGTCTATAGCGGGCAGAATACTTATGAAAAGGCAAAGGAGCATGCTGCTTTAGCACAGGAAAACAACTGCGGACTGATCATCGGGATCGGGGGAGGCAGGATCATGGACCAGGCGAAAGCCACGGCTCATTTTGCCGGTGATCTGCCTGTTCTTGAGATACCGACTTCGATAGCAACCTGCGCAGCCTACGCTCCTCTTAGCGTTATGTATACTGAGGAGGGAGCTTCGCTCGGGAGCCTGCGGTATGATCATGAGGTAAATGCCATTCTGGTGGATATGGATGTTATACGGAAAGAGCCCTCACGGTATGTCGCTTCGGGAATCCTTGATGGAATGGCTAAATTCATAGAGATTCAGAACGGCAGGTCAGAGATCATATTGGAAGAGGTCGGAATACCGCTGTTTTCCGCATTTACTCTTGCGAAAATGGCCTTTGAGATCTATCAGAAGGAAGCTCTGAAAGCCTGGCGTGACGTGGAAGAAGGATCGCTGACGAGAGAACTGGAGGACATCACATTCCTGAATATTGCAGGATGCGGTGTCATCAGCGGCATCAGCAAGGGATTTGGCCAGACAGCTCTGGGGCATGAGACCTATGAACTTGTGAGGACGTTCTTTACAAAAGAAGCGGCATCCTATCTCCATGGAGAGATCGTCGCAGTAGGGGACATCCTGCAGCTTGCTTTTAATGGGCATCCCGAGCAGATACCTGCATTCAGGAATTTCCTGCAGACGATGAAGATGCCGATGAACTTTACGGATCTGGGCATTGACCCGGAAAGCCCGAAGATGGAAGAGCTGTTCCAGAACCTCTTCCACAGTCCTTTTATGGAACCTACGCCGGAAAATGAAAAGAAACTCAGGGAAGCAATACAGTATCTTATGTAACACAAAGAGGGAGAGGACTTTTTCAGTCCTCTCCCTCTTTGTGTGAGGAAAACATTTAAGCGTCTGAAATAAAATATATCTGCCCACAGAATAGATCCAGATAGATCCAGGTGTATTTGACAATTACGGCAGGACCAGATACTGTTATGGAAACAGAATGGTTCAGAGAATGTAAGTTTCGGATGTCGATCCCGGTGACTATGAGATCCGGTGGTATGAAAGAGAGGATATCGGGCAGTTCCGTGGAGATGAGCGTTTTAAAGAAGCTTATAGTTTTTGCGAGGAGGCACCGGATGTGCTGGGCGTAGGGGCATTCCGGGACGGGAAGATCCTTGGAATGGCTGGAGCCAGTGCCGACAGTCCGATCATGTGGCAGATCGGCATCAACGTGATGCCGGAGGCAGAGGGTCTTGGAATTGCCAAGATGCTGGTAAAACTCCTGAAAAACGAGATCATCAGAAGGGGCATCCTGCCGTTCTACGGTACAGCCATATCGCATCTTGCATCCCAGTCAGTTGCGCTGGGATCCGGATTTCACCCGGCATGGATCGAGCTGGCAGCGATGAGGGCGAGTCAGGGGTGAGTCAGGGGAACGTGAGTCAGGGGGACGCATCCCTGACTCATTTTACTGAAAGCAGATCACGGCAGGTGTCTGCCGGAGCTGCGGTTTCTTCGCTCAAGCGCGCATATCCATTCCGGTTTTTACAAACCGGAACATCCTGAGGGCCGCCTCATAATATAGTTCTTCAGCCCGTGCCATCGCCTCTGAGACGTCCATGGGCGCATTGACAGAGGTCATCAGGGAGGAGATACCGCAGCTGCAGATATCCATGGCGTTCTTGCCAAGGGATCCGGAAAGACCGAGCACCGGGATGCCCTTGGCCTTTGCGTGCATACCGACGCCCTGCATGACCTTTCCGAAGCAGCTCTGCCAGTCGGTGCGACCCTCTCCGGTGACGACCAGGTCTACGCCTTCGAGACGTTCATCAAAGTGGATCAGATCCAGTACGGTCTCGATCCCGGATTTCATTTCTCCATTCAAAAATACCCTCAGTGCAGCTCCGAGGCCGCCGGCTGCTCCGGCGCCCTGCACCTCATCACAGTTCACGCCAAAGGTTCTTAGAATAATATCCCTGTAGTTGCACATTCCTTTTTCAAGTCTGTCCTGCATCGCGGGATCGGCGCCCTTCTGCCTGCCGAAGGTATAAGTTGCGCCGTCGGGACCACACAGAGGGTTTGTCACGTCGCACATGACAGTCAGCTTCGTTTCCTTGATCCTGGGATCCAATCCGGAAACATCGATAGAGGCAACCTTTTCCAGATCACGCCCGAAGCCCTCGAGTTCTGTCCCGTCCGCATCGAGGAACCGGATGCCTAAAGCTCTTGCACAGCCCATACCGCCGTCATTGGTGGCGGAGCCGCCGATCGCGATGGAAATATCCTTGAATCCGCGGTTCAGAGCATCGAGGATCAGCTCTCCTGTGCCATAGGTCGTCGTGTTCAGGGGATTGCGGAGGCTCTCCTCCAGAAGCAGGAGTCCGGAGGCTGCTGCCATTTCGATGACCGCCTTATTTTTGCCAAAAACACCATAGTACGCTTCCACCGGTGCCATGACCGGTCCGTGAACGGTGACGGGGATCTTCTCCCCGTGCTCGGCTCCTATGACGGCATCTACAGTTCCCTCTCCGCCGTCCGCAACGGGAACGCCGCTCGTCTCGCATTTGCCGAAAACTTCTTCCGCTGCTTTGGCAAGGATCGCTGCAGTCTGTTCGCTGGTCAGGCTCCCTTTAAAAGAATCAGATGCAAATAGTAAACGCATAGAAAACCTCCGTTAATTTTATTTCGATATCAAGGGCTAATTTGTTTCTATTATAATATTAGATGAGTTATGGGGACAGGTTCCTCGTGTCATTTGGCAAGGTGAGACATGGGGACAGGTACATTGTCCTATTTGGCAACATATGTTGTCAAATGGGACAATGTACCTGTCCCCATGTCTCATAGCCCTTTATAATGCAGACGCAGATAAATGCCTAGGGAGGCGATCCCCAGGGTCTCCATGAGATGGAAAATAACGGAACTCCAGACGATCCCGAATGTCCTGCCGAAGAGAGAAATGCTCTGGATCTCAATAAAGGCAAAAGAGAGCAGGTAGAGCGCCGCAATGGTAACAGAGACGAGCATGACCTTCCTGTCTTTTAAAAAGATACCTGTTGTCATGACGCCGATTATGATCGCGACCAGCATTCCCACATATTTAAAGCCGTGCGTAAAATTGTACAGGACGACAAATTCCGCATAAGAACCGGATTCCAATACCAGGGAGGAGAGCTGGCGGATAAAGATCTGGTAAAGGAAGCTGCTGATGTCATAGATCAGCTGCACGGCGATCAGAATGAACGCCCACAGCTGCAGAAGTTTGCGAATAGAGTCTCCTGTCAGGACGGCAAGATCGTCATGGAAGAGCTCATGCTGCAGTACAGCCATTTCAAGCTGGTCATCATCCTCGATCAGGGAAAGCTTGTGGTGGAGTTTCCTATAAGAAACATAAAAGACAAAGGAAATGAGCAGGAGCTGCGCCGTGGATAATACCAGCTGCGTGTAGCGGATCAGTTCCTCAGTCATATCCGGAAGGGCAGAATTCGTCCTCGTCATGAATGTCCGCAGCACGGCTTCTATAAACAGCATAGAGAGATGAATGACCGCAGTCAGGATAAGCGAGTTGGAAATATAATGGTCATTTTTGCTGAGATACATAGGATTCCCTTCAATAATTGACAGAACAGCGTTTAACAATATTTTATGTAAAAAAATATGCGAGAGTCAATGAGGAGAATCGTGGAACCTGTCCCTACTGACCCTTTCAGATTCAGGCACAATATTGTATTATGATTAGCAGTTACGATTATTACAATTTCCAGAAAGGGGAAAATGAATGGCACAGGATGTGAATTTGACCTGCCCCGAGAAAGGGCCGATCACTGATGAACTGCTGGAGAGGATGAATAAATGGTTCCGGGCAGCGAACTATCTTTCCGCAGGACAGCTTTACCTTTTGGAGAATCCGCTGCTCAGAAAACCTCTGACGATCGATATGATCAAAAAGAAGATCGTCGGCCACTGGGGCACTGTTCCCGGGCAGAATTTTGTCTTCGTTCACCTGAACAGGGTGATCAAGCGCTATGATCTGGATCTGATCCTTCTGTCCGGCCCGGGACATGGCGGAAACTTCTATATCGCAAATGATTACATGGACGGCTCCTACAGCGAGGTCTATCCGAATATTTCGGAGGACGAAGCCGGTATGGCAAAGCTGTTCAAACAGTTTTCTTTCCCGGGCGGAGTGCCCAGCCACTGCGCGCCGGAGACGCCCGGTTCTATTAATGAAGGCGGCGAGCTCGGATACGGAATCGCGCATGCTTTCGGCGCTGTTTTTGATAATCCGGATCTAATCGCGGCGGTTACAGTCGGCGACGGCGAGGCGGAAACAGGCCCTCTTGCCACTTCCTGGCAGAGCAATAAGTTCCTGAATCCGATCACGGATGGCGCTGTCCTGCCTATCCTGCATCTGAATGGATATAAGATCGCAAACCCGACTATTTTTGCCCGCATGTCGCATCAGGAGATCGTTGATTTCTTCCATGGGACAGGGTGGGAGCCTTACTTTGTGGAAGGCAGCGATCCGATGACCATGCACCGCCTGATGGCGGAGACGATGGACGCCGTGATCGAGAGGATCAAGGAGATCCAGAAGCACGCGAGAGACAACAACGATACGACACGTCCTGTATGGCCGATGATCGTCCTGCGCACTCCCAAGGGCTGGACAGGTCCGAAGGTAGTGGACGGGAAGCGCATCGAGGACAATTTCCTGGCTCACCAGGTACCGATCATGATGGATAAGCCGGAAGAGCATCTGCGCCTTCTGGAGGAGTGGCTCCGCAGCTATCACGCGGAAGAGCTCTTTGATGAGAACGGAAAGCTTATGCCGGAGATCAGGGCACTGGCTCCGGAGGGGAACGCCCGGATCGGAAAGAACCCGCACGGAAACGGCGGACTCCTGCTGCGCGATCTTCGCATGCCTGACTTCCGCGATTATGCCGTTGAGATCCCGAGAGCTAAGGATGAGGACGGAACAGAGAGGATCCTGCACGGAGAAAATGACGGGCAGGATATGACGGAGCTGGGCAAGTTCGTCCGCGATATTTTCGAGCTGAACAAGGATGCGAGAAACTTCCGTATTTTCGGACCCGATGAGACGAATTCGAACCGCCTCAACGCCGTTTTTGAAGTTGAGAACAGGGACTGGAACGCCGAGCGCTATGATACCGACGATCATCTTGCGGCAGACGGGCGCGTCATGGATTCCATGCTCTCCGAGCATATGTGCGAGGGCTGGCTGGAGGGCTATCTTCTGACCGGCCGTCACGGATTCTTTGCGACCTATGAGGCATTTGCCCGCATCATCGATTCCATGGCTGCGCAGCACGCCAAGTGGCTCAAGGTCTGCAATCAGCTGCCTTGGAGAGAGGAGCTCTCTTCCCTGAACCTGATCATGGCTTCCACGGTCTGGCAGCAGGACCACAACGGATTTACGCACCAGGATCCCGGCTTTATGGATCACATCGCAAATAAGAAGGCGGACGTCGTGCGCCTGTATCTGCCGCCCGATGCAAACTGCCTGCTGTCCACCTTTGACCACTGCATCCGGAGCCGCAATTATGTCAACGTCATCGTTGCTTCCAAGCATCCCCGCCCGCAGTGGCTGACCATGCCTGAGGCGATCAAGCATTGCACACAGGGCATCGGCATCTGGGATTGGGCGTCCAACGATCAGGGGCAGGAGCCGGATATCGTCTTTGCATGCGCTGGCGAGACACCGACGCTGGAGGCACTGGCAGCTGTCTCTATCCTCAACAGGGAACTTCCTGAGGTGAAGATCCGCTTTATTAATGTAGTGGACCTGTTCAAGCTCCAGCCTTCCAACGAGCATCCGCACGGCTTGACAGACGCGGAATACGATATGCTCTTCACACAGGACAAGCCGGTCATCTTCAACTTCCACGGCTATGCGTCCCTGATCCATGAGCTCACCTACCGCCGTCACAACAACAGGCTGATGCACGTGCGCGGCTATAAGGAGGAAGGAACGATCACAACTCCGTTCGATGTCCGCGTGCAGAATGACGTGGACCGCTTCCACCTCGTGCAGGAAGCGCTGAAATTCCTGCCCAGCCTTGGAAACCGCGGTGCTTACCTGTACCAGAAGATGAGCGATAAGCTCGTCGAGCATAAACAGTATATCCATCAGTACGGCCAGGATCTTCCTGAAGTTGCGGGATGGAAGTGGCAGTAATAGACAGTAACTGAAAAATGGGACACGGGGTCGGTCACCGAAATGGGACACGGGGTCAGTCACCGTGTCCCAAGTCACCGTGTCCCATTTTGTCTTACTGTGAATTCCGCCGTCTGTATTCTCTGGGCGTCATGCCGGTATATTTTTTGAAAGCAGCGCCGAAATAGCTCTGGGATGGGAATCCGACGTAGTCGCTGATGGCGGAGAGGGATTCCTGAGAGAAGCGGAGCATGTTGGAGGCCCGCTCGATGCGCGTCCGGACGATGTATTCCTGGATGGATACTCCTGTTTCCTGATGGAAAATGTGGGACAGGTGGGACTCGCTGACTCCCAGCGGCTCCGCTATTTCCGACAGGTACAGTTTTTCCCTGTAGTGCTGGCGGATGTGGTCACAGGCTCTTCGAACCGCCGGACTGAGGCGGTTCTTTTTTTGCGCTTCCTGCACCCGGCGGCAGAAATCCCGGACAGCGGTGTCTCTTAGTTCGATGACGGCGGGGGCTTCTCGCAGGGTGTCGCATTTTTGCAGATAATAGTCGCTGAGGGAGTAGGCATCCAGCGGGGATACGCCGCCCTCTATGGCGGCCCGGGTGACCAGTGTGACGACGACCGTCAGTGTCTTTTTCCACTGGGCCAGGGTATCTTTTGACATGGTTCCCATCTGCTGATCCATGCTGTGGGACAGGTGGACCGCTTCTTCTTCATTGCCGTTTCTGATCTGCTCCAGCAGGATCTTCTCTTCCGTATAGGTATGGTGGGCGGCTTCCGCTTCTTCCTGTGCCCACGAAAAACGCATCTGGTCAGGATCCAGATCCTGCGCAGCTCCCATATCCAGTCCATTTGTGAGGATGATCTCCCGCTCATCCGTCCGCTTTCCCAGGATCATAGCGGCGACCTGCACCATGGCGATCGCGCGGGCATAGGAGAGCACCGGCGGGTGTTCCCTTTCTGCTTTGCTGATCATATAGTGGCGGTAGTAGCGATGCAGTTCCACCTGCGGCATGACGTGCAGTGCGATCGGGCCGATCAGGAACCAGTTCCAGTGCAGCGGCAGGTCCCGGCCGTCCAGCTGCATGGGAGCGATCTGCTCATCAGGAACATCCGGCAGCGGGGCGTCTTCCCAGACGATGGCCGCGAACATTACGTCGTGCTCGTCGCGGATCAGGGCGGGCAGATGCGGGTTCTCCAGCGTCATACGGATGAGACGGTTCCGCAGGGCAGCGTTTTCCCTCATTGGATTGGCGTGCATGCTCATGTGCAGATCCCAGAACTCTCCATAGGCGTAACAGGTGATCTCCGCCCGCCCAAGAAGACTCAGTCTTTCCAGAAAAAATTCAAAATTTCTCATAGTTTGTTATATGGAGACAGGTTCCATGTGTCGTTTGGCAACATGTGTTGTGAAATGATACGAGGGACCTGTCCCCGTGTACCCCTCCTTGCTCATGTCGGGCGGTCAAAAGTTAAAAAGCCCGCCCGCGCAAGCACGGCATGCTTTTTTACCTTTTGACCTTGGCATCATAAATTATAACAGAATAATGATAAAAATAGCAGATTAAAAATATAGACATCCTGCTATTTCGACTATACTCTGCTCAGTTACAGGAAAACAGGAAAGAAAAACAGAAAAGGAAAACCGCAGGAGGGAAAGATGAGCACACAGTTAGGATTGGATAAGGACGGAATTCAGAAACAGCTGCACGCAAAGGATTACCTGACGGACGCCGTTGGACAGATCGCTTTGAATTCGATCAGCGTCATGGCCGGACAGATGACCTATTTCTACACAAATAAGGTCGGCATGGCAGCAGCTACGGTCGGCACGGTTCTGCTGATCGCCAAGGTCTTTGACGCAGTCACAGACCTGTTCATGGGAAAGATCGTTGACAAAACGAATACTAAGGATGGAAAGGCCAGACCCTGGATCAAGCGCATGATCCTTCCGGCCATGCTCGCGATCATCCTGCTCTTCACAGTTCCCGCAGGCGCAGGCAACGGAAGATATGTGTACGCACTTATCACAAACGTATTCGCTTCCGCCATTGTTTATACAGCGATCGCCGTTCCGTACTACACGATGATGGCTTATAAAACAAAGAGCTCTGAGGAAAAAGGAAAAATGGGAACCTACCGCTCCGCTGTCGGATATGCGATCGGCGTAGGTCTCGGAATCGGCCTGATCCCGATCACCACAGCCCTGGGCGATGATCAGAGAGCATGGATTATCCTGGCAGTGGTCCTCGGTATTCTCTCCGCTGTCGGCCTGTTCGTCACATACAAGGGATCCAAAGAGATCTTCCACGAGGAAGGAGAGCTCGCACAGAAAGAGTCCAGCATTCCGATCACGGAAGGCCTGAAGATGCTGGTCCACAATCCCTACTGGATCAAGATCACCGTATTCGGCGTCTGCATGAATATCATGTATGCAATGCTGATGGCAGCGCCCATCTATTTTGCCCAGTGTGTCGTCGGCAACCCCGGATTTTACAGCACTGTCAATACAGTAAACCTGATCCCTTCCGTCATCGGATTTCTGACCGTCGGTAAGATCATCAACAAGTTCGGCCTTGCAAAAACGGCAAAATACGCCAGCATCATCGGCATCATCGGCTGCGCGATCCGCCTGATCGCACCTTCCAGCGTCGTGACCTGCCTTGTCGGCGGCTCCATCGCCATGTTCGCGACGATCCCGCTGATCTCGGTCCTGCCGGCAATGGTTCTGAATACTTCTGAAGTTAACATGAAAAACTACGGCGTCCGCATCACCGGCATGACAAACGCTTCCAACTCTTTCGTCGGAAAGATCGGTTCGGGTCTCGGCGGTTCCGCGATCGGCTGGGTTCTGGCAGCAGGCGGATTCGACGCAGTGGCAGCAGGCGGCGAGGTGACTTCCAGCGTCCTGACCAGCGTCTATGCCCTGAACATCTACATTCCTATGATTGCTTTCATCGTAATGCTGCTCATCCTGATGAGATACGACCTCGAGGATAAGCTGCCGCAGCTGATGGCTGAGAATGAAGCAAAATACAGCGCATGATCGACTGCGGAGTTTAATAATGTATCGAACGAAATAACGTGAAAACCATAGACATATCCGGCTGACCGGTTGAAGGGGAAAAGGAAAACGCAAAATGGAAGAGAACAGAAAAGAAGTCAAAATGGGACTTACAGAAGAAGATGTCAAAAGCGCGAATGCCGGTTTCCCGCTGGCTGATCTGCTAAGAGCCATGGGCGACAGCGACGCCGATGTGGACGCCATTGCCGCCAGTGAGGACGGCAGGATCATGGCGGAGCGCATGAGCGTAATGGCAATGCCTGAGGATTCTGAGCAGTCCAGGGCATACTGGGCAGGCTTTGAAAAAGGCCTTGAAAAGGAGATCCACGGAGAGGGTCTGGAGAAATGGGCGTCCTACATTCCGCTGGCAGCAAAGAAAGATCCTGAGAGACGCTTCCCGCTTATTTTCTGCCTGCACGGCGCGCACAACCCGATCCAGCTCACCGAGAGCTACGGCATCATCCAGATCGCGGCGAGAGAAGAGTGCGTCGTGATCGCGCCGGAAAACGAGAACTGGGATTCCATCGAAAAACTTTACAATTTTGCCAGGGAAAACTATCCTGTGGATCTCACCCGCGTGTACAGCATGGGATACAGCTTCGGCGGATTCATGACCAGCCGGAACGGTCTGGCACATCCGGAGATCTTTGCGGGGCTCGGAATGGGCGGAATGCTCTTCGCCCAGGACGTGAAGGCTCACGATCTGGACGGACAGTGGTATGTGGAGTATCACCTGACAGATGAGATGATCCGGAAGGTAAAAGAGCTGGGTCTTGCGGCGGCCCTGGTCGTCGGAGAGAACGAGATGCTGCGCCTCCTGCCCCTCTGGAAAGAGCCGGAAGGGGATGTGCGTGACGGCGTGATCCCGCTTGAGAGCAAAGACAAACAGAGATCCTTTAACAACCTTCGCCTCGCGTTCGGCTGCACGCCTGCAGTGTTCCTGCAGGAGGGAGAGGAAGGCACCACTGTAGAGAAAGCTGTTGGTGCGCGGTTCGATAAAGAGGAGATCCGGGAGTACAACGGCCGCAAATACTATATCGGCGACTCCGTTAATGAAAACGGAGAGTGCCTCTTCCGCACCATCGCCTGCGAGAAGATGGTCCACTGGCCGGCATCCATGTATGCCGAGCTGATGTGGGAGCAGATCGGAAAATATGCCAGAGACCCGGAGACCGGGAAACTGGTTCGGATTTAATGAGACACGGGGACAGGTTCCATGTGCCATTTAGCAACTTGTGTTGAGAAATGTCACATGGAACCTGCCCTCGTGTTTCACTTAATTTTCTTTCAGGGAAAATGGGACAAAGGGGTCTGTCACCCTGTCTCATTCAGAACGTCTCACAGCGTCCACAACTCTGGCAACAGAGCGCTTCAGGTCTCTCATGGCAAGGGTCCCCTCGGCGAGTTCTTTGCGGATATTCTCATGATCGTCCGGTGTGCCGGGCATAACGATATCATTTCCGGCGCGGAGGCATCCGGCAGCCGTAGAGGTGGGATCGTTTCGCGTTGTGCCCCAGTCGGTCATGATCATACCGTTGAATCCCCACTCATCGCGGGCGGCCATGGTGCAGAGATCATAGCTGTTGGCGGCGTGCACGCCGTTGACAAAGTTATAACTTGTCATTATGAACATCGGGTGGGAGAGCTTGATGGCGATCTCGAATCCCTTGAGGTAGATCTCGCGCAGCACTCTTTCGGAGAGGATGCTGTCGCTTCCCTTGCGGTTGTCCTCCTGGTTGTTGGCGGCAAAGTGCTTGATGGTCGTTCCGCATCCGTGGATGGACTGCACGCCGTCGGTCATGGCGGCCGCCATGATGCCGCTCAGGATCGGGTCCTCCGAATAATATTCAAAGTTTCGTCCGCAGAGCGGATTTCTGTGAATATTCATGCCGGGAGCAAGCCATGATACGACGCCGAACTCCACCATCTCTTCCGCCACAGCCTTGCCGCAGGCAGCGACTGTGTCCGGATTCCAGGTCTGCGCCAGGTTCGTCCCGACGGGAATGGCGGTGCAGAACTGGTACATGACCTCCCCTTCCGTCAGTTCCGGCCCCCTGTAGAGGTAACCGTTTTCGATGGATTTTGAGAAGGGCTCCTTGATAGGAGTACCGTCTTTTACATGATATTCCTTGTTAAGGCGAAGTCCTGCAGGACCGTCTGCCAGGACAAAATCGCCAAGACCCTGCTCCGCCGCACAGCTGCTGGTCTGCGCTGCGCTCCCCGGCACGCGGCTGCCGGCATTTCCGATCGTGCTGCCCTGGCCGGCGGCGACGTCACCCGTCGTGAGCAGGACCAGCTGTTCCTCGGAGAGAGTATCGACGAACTGCCGGACCTCTTCCGGGGTATCCTCATAAGCGCCGGTATAAACGGCGGTCTTTGTGATAATATCGCCGGAGCTGACCGTGATCCTGGGGAGCTCTGCTGTTTTCGGCAGCCATGCCTCTCTCTTGGCCTTGAGTTTCCCTGCATCCGCCTGCAGCTCATGCAGCTCGTCTTTCAGGGGGCAGATATGGCGGGTCACCTCAAAGACGGCGTCCTCTTTCACTTCAATCGAAGAAACCAGTTCTGCGGCGGCGATGGAGTTTCCGGCAAAAATACCGTAAATACCTTTCTCCAGCGTCCATCCCGGCAGCGACTCATCATAAGAGGCCAGCGCATAGATCGGGAAGGAAATCTCCAGCGTCTGACTCTCTCCCGGTGCCAGCGTCCCGGTCTTGGCAAAACCGACCATCCGCCGGTATTCCTTGGCGAGCTTATCCTGCGGGCAGGACGCATAGACCTGGACGACCTCTGCGCCGGAATATTTTTCGCCGGTATTTTTAACATTGACGGTCACGATGGCCTCAGGATCTTCCGTGCCGGCTCTTTCAAAGCGGATCCCGGATGCCTCTATGGCAAAATCCGTATAGGACAGGCCATAGCCGTAAGGATAGCGGACAGGCACGTCGAAGGTGTCAAAATACCGGTACCCGACGTAAAGCCCCTCTTCATAATATTCCTTCAGGACATTGCCGTTGTTGTGCGAGAACGTCGCGGAATTGGGATAATCTCCGTATGCCAGGGCCCATGTATCCGTCAGCTTTCCGCCGGGAGTCACATCTGCGCTGATGATATCCGCGACGGCGCTGCCGGCTTCCATACCGGGCTGGCCCATGAGGAGAATGGCCTTCAGGTTCTCTACGGAATCGAGGAAGCTAAGATCCATAACGCTTCCGATATTGAGGATCACGGCGACAGCCGGATACATTTTCCCCAGCAGTTCAATAAATCTGCGCTCTTCCTTTGTCGCCTGATAATCGCCTTCCCTGTCGAACCTGTCCGCGCCCTCGCCCGCTGTGCGGCTGAGCACGAAAACAGCGACGTCGGCACCTTCCTTTACAGGGTCATCCCCGACAGGAGCGTTAAACGGCGTCCCTGCATAGACATAGAACAGGTTGGGATTTCCGGTCTTTTTCTCCATTTCATCGCACTTGGCAAAGATCTCGTCGCGCCAGGCCGCCTTCGCTTCCTCATAAGCCGCCTTATAGTTCTCCAGCCATGCTTCATTCGCAATGGTATACCCGGCGTTTTTAAGACCGTCCCTGACATTAACCGTCTCTCTGGAATTGACGTCACCGGAGCCGCTTCCTCCCTTGATCGGGAACATGCTGCCGACACCGTACAGAGCGATCCTCGTTCCCTTCGCAAGCGGAAACAGATCCTCGTTTTTGAGCAGGACCATACCTTCCGCCGCCGCCTCTCTGGCAACCTTCCTGTGCGCGATCTCATATGGACGCGGATCGCTGTAATTTACGCCTGACAATTTGTGATTCATAATCCCTCCTTTTGGCCGGGACGCGACTGCTGAAGGCAGGCCCCGGGACGTAAGTATTTCAATACCTGATATTAAGATAACTTATATTAGAGGGTAAATACAAGAGATACATGGGGACAGGTTCCTTATATCACTCTTGACGTACCATTAACCATTCCTATACAATATACCCATCCAATCTGGGTCAATAATGAATACAGGAGAAGGGAATGTACAACAGATAACTGATCTAAAATGCAGAGGAACAGAGGGTCCGGCCAGTAACGGAGAGGCCGTATCTGTGGCTGTTTTATTTTCCGGAAGCGGTTTCGGAAATGCGAGCAGCCGGGTTATCCACGCATTTTGGTCGGATCATGCCCTCAGTATCTGTGTACATGAAACTGTTTCTGTTCCGGAATAATGATGAGTATGAGTCTGTATCTGCGTGCGCGGATACAGATTTTTTATTTCGGAGGGATATATGGCACAGATACAGATCAGAAATCTTACTTTTTATTATGAAGGAAGTCCGGAGGTCGTCTTCGATCACGTCTCATTTTCCATTGATTCAAACTGGAAGCTGGGACTGATCGGGCGCAACGGAAAGGGAAAAACGACCCTGCTGAATCTCCTGATGGGAAAATATGAGTACACCGGCAGTATATCCGGATTCAGCAGCTTTGACTATTTTCCCTATGAAAATACCGGCAGTACAGTCGGACAGACCGGGGCACAGCTCATGGAGGTCTGGAAGCCTTCCGCAGAACTGTGGCAGGTACTCATCCAGATGTCGCTACTGGAGATGAAGGAAGAGCTGCTTTACAGACCCTTTGAAACGCTGAGCTTTGGCGAAAGGACCAGGCTGATGCTGGCGGTCCTGTTTTCCGGGGAAAATGAATTCCTGCTGATCGATGAGCCTACCAATCATCTTGACCAGCAGGCCAGGAACATAGTGAAAAAATACCTGTCAGGCAAAAAAGGGTTCATTCTGGTCTCCCATGACCGGGATCTTCTGGATGGTGTCATCGACCATGTGCTTGTCTTAAACAGGAGCTCCATTGCGATCGAAGCAGGCAATTTCAGCAGCTGGTGGGAAAATAAAGAACGATCGGATAGCTTTGCGGCTGCGGAAAATGAAAAACGCAAAAAGGAGATCAGCAAACTCAGGACCGCCGCTGACAGAAGCAGCCGCTGGGCAGACAAAAACGAACAGACCAAGATCGGATACGATCCGGTTAAAGAGCATGACAGAAATATAGCGACCCGGGCTTATATCGGAGCCAAGACCAAAAAGATGCAGTCTCGGGTGAAAAACTACGAAAAAAGGATCGACCGGGAGATTGAAAAAAAAGAAGGTCTGCTCAAGGATATCGAAAGTATCCGTGACCTTAAGCTCAATCCGATTTTCTATCATAAAGAGGTGCTGATCCGGGCAAAGAACCTGTCTATGCGGTATGCGAATTCTGCCCGGCCTCTTTGTGAGAATCTTTCCTTTGAGATCCGGCGCGGAGAGAGGGTCTTTATCTGCGGCCGAAACGGAAGCGGCAAGTCGAGCCTTATCCGTCTGATTCTTGCTGCGGCAGGTATGGAGGAGGCAGATCGTCGTGTTAAAACGGACCGCCTTTTGTTTGAAGGCGAGCTGTATGCCGCACCGGGACTGCGCCTGTCCTATATCAACCAGGACACGTCCTTCCTCAAAGGTACGATCAGGGATTTCTGCCGCCGCGAGGGGCTGGAGGAGAGCCTTTATTTTTCCGTCCTTCGCCAGCTCGACGTAGACCGCCGGGAATTTGACCGCAATATGGAAGACTTTTCGGAAGGACAGAAAAAGAAGATCCTCATAGCGGCAAGCCTTGTCACACCGGCGCACCTGTATATCTGGGATGAACCTATGAACTATATTGACGTATTCTCCCGCATGCAGATAGAAAAGCTGATCCTGCAGTACAAGCCGACCATGCTGCTCGTAGATCATGATGTCAGGTTTACAGAAAAAATAGTATACGGCGATCCGGGCAGGATAGAATTATAAGTGCGTCGAGGGAGACAAGAGGAGACAGAGAACCGTCCCCTGTCTCCCGCATCCACTCACCCCCCGGGATACCCTGTCGACAGGCAATATGCTATTATTTTGTCAGAATGTAACTGTTCACATTCAATGATCAGTTAAGTCAAAATACTCTTGTTCATGAGGAGAATAACTATATATGAAGGACATAAACAGCGGACTGGGCAACATGGGTTCAGATTACGGCAGAAATGATCCCCGCCCAAAGCGGGATGTAGCTTTTTCAGAAGTGGAAAATGTGTATCTTATCCGTTATGAGCATATCAATTCCACAGGGAGGCTTTTCGGCGGCCAGCTGATCTCCTGGATCGATGAAGTTGCCGGAGTTGTAGCCATGCGGCATTCAGGACTGAACATAACGACTGCTTCGATTGACAACCTGACATTTAAAAGAGGAGCCTATCTGAACGACAAGGTCGTTCTGATCGGGAGAATGACGTATGTCGGCAAGACGTCCTGCGAAGTGAGAGTGGACTCCTACATAGAAGACAAAGAAGGCTTTCGCCGGGAGATCAACCGCGCTTTCCTGACCTACGTGGCAATTTCCGAGGATGGCAAGCCGATCCCTATTCCTTTCGGCCTTGATGTCAAAACAATATCTGAAGAAGCCAGATGGGACGGTGCGCTTCTGAGAAGAGAAAACAGAATATCCAGAAAAGAGATCGGGTTTTAAGGTTATGTTAAGGTTCTTTATGTTCTCAGGTAAGAAACGGATGTTATCCTTTGTCTATCAAAAGGAACAGAGCAGGACAGGAAAAAGCTTTAGTCCTGTATTCTGCAGATAAAGGTTTCATTCATACCTTCAAAGGAGGATCATAATATGTGGACCAGAAAAGAACTGAAACTGAAAGGCAAGGCAGCATTTCTTGCAAATTACTGGAAGACCGTGCTGGTGAGCCTGATCATCGTCTTTATTATCGGCGGCGCAAACGGCAGAGGCCTGACCGCACAATACCGTTTTGGTTCAAATGACGGGACAGAAGCTGTTGAGACAGAGCAGGGAGTCACTTATCACGGACCGCAGGATGCCGTTTCGGATCCGCAGGTCAAAGAAGCCCTGAACAAGGTCTTTAATGAAAACACCGTGATAGGAAGGGCGGCAGCCTCGATCGGAGGCACGATCGCGCTGGTGATCATCTTCCTGACGATCCTGACAGTTCTTGCGGGAATGGCGATCTGCGTAAGCGTATTCCTGATCAACCCGCTGGAGGTTGGAACGGCGCGATTTATGCTGCGCAACCTCAATGTAAAGGCGGAGCTCAAAGAATTGGTATATTGTTTTGATCATGGCTATCTGAAGGCAGTAAAGACCATGTTTTTCAAGGAACTGTACACGATCCTCTGGGCAATGCTGCTGATCATCCCCGGGATCATTAAGGTTTACGAATACAGAATGATGCCTTATATCATTGCGGAGAATCCGGAAATGCCGACGTCAGAGGTGTTCGCAAAGAGCCGCGCTATGATGAAAGGACAGAAATGGGATGCTTTCATCCTGGATCTTTCCTTCATCGGCTGGGAGATCCTGAGCCTGTTCACAGGCGGAATCCTCAGCGTGTTCTACGTCAATCCCTATCGTCATATGACAAATGCGGCGCTTTATGAGAGACTGGCTTATACAGATGCCGGAACGGTGAGCAGGCTTTGATCGACGGCAGCAGGAAACGAATATGGATAAAATACTGATCGCTGATGACGAAAAAGAGATCCGCAGTCTTCTGAGACTCTATCTGGAAAAAGAGGGATATATCGTAGAAGAGGCTGCCGATGGAAAAGAGACATTGGAAAAGCTGGCAGACAGGGAGATCACTCTCTGTCTGCTGGATATTATGATGCCGGAGGTGGACGGCTTCCACGTCCTGCAGCAGCTGCGGAAAACGAGTGATATTCCGGTCATCATAATTTCCGCCAGGGATACGGATCCGGAGAAAATACTGGGCCTCGATCTCGGCGCAGACGATTATATCGTCAAGCCCTTTAACCCGCTGGAGGCAGTGGCCAGGGTACGCTCCAATTTAAGACGGTGGCATTCGGCAAAACAGCCGCAGGAGTCCGGCAGCAGCGAAGCGGCGAAAGCTTCCGGCGGTCCGGCCGGCGCTCCGGAACAGAAAAAGGAACATTCGCTTATAAAACACCGCGACCTGGTCCTGGACCTGGACGCCTGCTGTCTCTACAGGGGCGAAAAACAGATCGATCTCTCCTCCGTGGAATTCCGGATCATGGAAATGTTTATGGAGTATCCGGGAAAAGTCTTCACCAAGCAGCAGATCTTTGAAAGAGGCTGGGGAGAAGAATATATCGTCGCGGATAATAATATCATGGTCTGCATCAGTAAGCTCCGCGCGAAACTGGATGAGGACCCTGCCGCATATATTACGACGATCCGGGGACTCGGATACCGGCTGGAGGCAGGCGCCAGGCGTTAACTTACGGGATAGATCAGAAAACACAGGCGCCAGGCGGTAACTTACAGAGCAGATCAGAAAACGCAGTCACTGTCAAAGAAATGTAATAAAGGAATAGCATATGGATCATATAAAAAAAGATCTGGCAAAAAGGCTGCTGATCATCACAGGACTCTGCTTTCTGGCGGAGTCCGTTCTGTCGATCCTTGTAAGAGAGGTCCTTCTGCCGGCCGCGGCATCTCTGGCCCGCTTTGAGTCCACTCATGGGACGCTGGAATTAAGGGATTTTCTGGATATCCTGAGGACCCTTGTTTTTGGCGATAATCAGGTCGCAGTAATGGGGATCTTTACGAGATCGGGCGCATTTTTGCTGCTGCTGCTCAGCGCGGTATTACTGCTGCTGCCTTATCTGGCCGGCGTTGTGATCGCCGCAAATATCGCGGCTGCGCAATTTGAGCTGCTCCAGAAGGAGAGAGAGGCGGAGCATGCCGCGTATGAAGAAAAACGGAACCTGATGATCTCCGATTTTGCCCACGACCTCCGTACGCCGATCATGACGATCACCGGGTACGCCCGGGCGCTGAACGATCACATGGTGGAAGATCCTGCCATGCAGGCGGAGTATCTGGACGCGATCCGGCGGAAATCGGAGCGGGTCAGCGAGCTGATCAATCTCCTGTTTGATTTTGCGAGGCTGGGGAGTACAAATTATAAGCTGACGCTGGGCAGCTGCGACATGAATGAACTGGCGCTCGAGACGGCCGCGGCCCTGTACACGGACGCCGAGGAAGCCGGCATGGAATTCAACATCATGATCCCGGAAGAACCCTACTCTGTGCAGGCCGACAGGGCGCAGGCCGGACGGATCTTTACGAACCTGATCACCAATGCGATCCGGCATAACCCCCAGGGAACAGAAATTGCTGTGATCGGAAGGCGCCTTGCAGGCGTGGAATACATCGCCGTAGCGGATACGGGCAGGACGATCGAAGGGGACACAGTAAAACTCTTTGACCCGTTTGTAAAAGGAGACGCATCCCGCACAGGCGACAAAGGCAGCGGCCTAGGCCTGTCCATTTCAAAGAAAATAGCGGAACTCCACGGATGGGAACTCACGCTGCAGCAGCCGTACGGAGAATACACGAAAGCCTTTGTGCTATGCATTCCGGAAGACTGAGTCAAGGGTGAGTCATTGGATGCGTCCCCTTGACTCACCCCTGATTCACAGGCTCATTTCTGAACAAGTACAGGTCATTTTCATTGTTTTTTTTTTCGAACCATATGTGTATTATAAATATATAAAATGGAAATGCTCTTAACTGTATAGGAAACAGGTAAATGTTTGTTATGGAGAAAGGGGAGATAATGATCATAAGGACTGTTTACGGAGAGATGAGAGGTGTCGATCACGGTGAGTATGTAGAGTTCCGCCGTGTTCCTTATGCGAAGCCGCCGGTAGGAGAGCTGCGCTTTAAGGCACCGGTCAGGCCGGATGCCTGGGAAGGCGTGCTTGATGCCACGGAATATGCGCCGAAGGCTTTCCAGGAGGGAAATAACGGAGCGCCGTGGGGAAAGGATTTCTACGCTGATCCTTCTTTTGACCGTGTACCGAGTGAGGACTGTCTGTATCTGAATATCTGGGTCCCGAAGAGCGCGCTGGAAGATCCGGATGCCTCCTGCCCGATTGCCATGTGGATCCACGGCGGCGCTTTCATGGGCGGATACGCGACGGAGAGCGAGTTTGACGGCGCCGCCTATACAAAGAGAGGCGTTATTCTGGCCAGCGTAGAGTATCGCTGCAATATTTTCGGATTTTTCGCACATCCCTGGCTGACAGCGGAAAACGGTGGAAAGACCTCCGGCAGCTACGGAAGCCTGGACCAGATCGCGGCGCTGGAGTGGCTGTACGAGAACGCAAAATGCCTGGGCGGCGATCCGGAAAATATCACGGTATTCGGCCAGAGCGCGGGCGCGATGAGCACACAGACGCTGATCTCTTCTGACCTTACCCGCGGGAAAATAGCGAAAGCGATCCTTCAGAGCGGCGGCTCCTACGGACAGGGACTGCACCGCAAACTGCCCCTGGCGCAGCAGGAACAGTTCGGTGAAATGTTTACGGAGATGAACGGGATCACAAGCCTGGAGCAGCTGCGCGCGATGAGCACGGAAGAAATTGCCGCTGCCATGGGCCCCTGGATGGAGAAGGTCTTCCCTATTTTTAAAGGCCTGTTCCTGATCCCCCTTGTGGACGGCATTCTGTTAAAGGACGGTTATTATGAATTGATGGATCAGGGCAAGATCCACGACATTCCTTATATGCTCGGCGCCACAGAAAATGACATAGACGTTCAGGAAGAGAACCGGACGAATGACAAGGTGACTTTCCTGCTCCCCGGCAGCATCGATTTCAGCAAAAAGCTGGCGGAGCTCGGCAGGAAACCGGCGTACGTGTACTATTTCACCCGCAAACTTCCGGGCGACGGCTGGGGAGCCTATCACTCCTCTGAGCTCATGTACATGTTCGGCACACTGGATCGCTGCTGGAGACCGTGGGAAGAGCACGACTACGAGCTCAGCGAGCGCATGATCGATTACTGGTGCAATTTCATTAGGACCGGCGACCCCAACGGCGAAGGCCTCCCGGAGTGGAGACCCTGCACCGGTGAGGGAGATGTCATAGAGTTTAATTGAGTCAAAGTGGGACAGGGGGACAGACAGACCCCTTTGTCCCATTTTCTATTTAGAGGCAAGCCGTGGCAGGTGTCAGCCTGATCTGCGGTTTCTTCGCGCAAGATCTGCTAACATTCCTCGTTCCTTTCAGTCAGGCACAGCCTTCAAACTCGCATCCGCACTGATGCGCGGATGCTCAGACAGTCGGCTTTACAGGGCAGCGTGAACGCTGCCCTGTATCCTTGTGCGCCCGGCGGGCGCACGTTCTAAGGGGTGAAAGTCCCTGATCCGCCCGGCAGTGGGAAGGATGCAGCCGGAGGCAAGGGCGTCATCGTGAGGTGAGGTCTGAAGGAAGCCCGAGGCAAAGCACT
>JAFTFD010000176.1 GCA_017449745.1 Lachnospiraceae bacterium | reverse complement strand
TGTACGACGTATAATGAGGCGGGGACAGTGATAGTTCCACGCTTTAACTATAAAGGATATAAAGCAACGGATGAAAATGGGAAAAGCTTTAAAATATTTGATGGTCCTCAGAAAGAGGTATCATTTCAGCTCCCTTCCCATTATAATGGAAAAACAAAAGTGATGTTTGATGCACCTTGGTATTGGAAAATGTCTTTTGGCATCAGTGCTGTATGTTCTGTATTTCTTATATCTGGAGTAATATGGAATAAAAAGAGTAAGAGGAGAATTATCGGTGAGTAAAAAAATAATTTGTGTATTCTTGGGCGGCAGGGCTAACTACAGCAGTATCCGTTCTGCTATGCGTGCGATTCAGGAGCATCCTGATCTGGAGCTGAAAGTTATTCTTGGAAGCTCTGCGCTTGTCAAGAAATACGGAAACCTTGAAAAGATTCTTAACAATGACGGATTTACCGTTGATGAGAGAGTTCATATGCTGGTTGAAGGCGACGAGCCGGTATCCATGGTAAAAACTGCAGGAATCGGAATGCTGGGATTGGCGGATGCATTTGCCAGAATTCATCCGGACTATGTTATTGTCGTAGGTGACCGCTATGAGATGATGGCGCCTACTATTGCTGCAGCTTATATGAATATTCCGGTGGCGCATACTATGGGCGGCGAAGTTACCGGCACTATAGACGAGAGTATCCGGCATGCTATTACCAAATTTGCTCATATTCATTTCCCGGCGAATAAGGAGAGTGCAGAACGTATCCTGAAACTGGGAGAGGATGAATGCCGCGTTTTTAATGTCGGCTGCCCCAGAATTGATACGGTAAAAGAGATACTGGAAGCAAATCCCACAGTTCCGGATGAAATTTATAATGTGTGCGGCGGCGTCGGACCGGAATTTGATCTTCATCAGCCATTTCTGCTGGTGTCGCAGCATCCTGTAACCACAGAGTATCAGGAAGCAGGGAATCAGATGACAGAAACAATTCAGGCTGCAATTGAGGTGGGTCTGCCTACGATCGTCTTATGGCCCAATTCGGATGCAGGAACAGAAGGGCTCTCTCAGGCAATCAGAATTTTCAGAGAGAAGCATCCCGATGCTTTACTGCATGCATTTATCAATCTGCCTGTTCATATTTATGTCCGCCTCATGAACAATACAGCGTGTCTTGTCGGAAACTCCAGCAGTGGTATCCGTGAAGGTGCATTTATCGGCACGCCATGTGTAAATGTAGGTACAAGACAGGAAGGCAGAGAACGCGGAAGCAATGTAATCGATACACCTTGTGACAGAAAGGCTATTGCAGAAGCGATCCGGAAACAGATCGCACATGGAAAGTATGCTTCAGAACCTATCTACGGTAACGGGACTGCAGGTAAGAAAATTGCCGATATTCTTGCGACTACCGAGGTGGAGATCCAGAAGAGAATAACATATTGATAATGCGGATATTTACGAATCCGGGTGTAAAGAAATAAGAGGGAACCAGTATTATGGATATTCTGGCAATTATTCCGGCAAGAGGCGGGTCAAAAGGTATACCGCATAAGAATATTGTACCATTGTGTGGAAAACCTTTGATTCAGTACACAATAGAGGCTGCAGTCGGCTGCAAATATCTGACAAAAATCACAGTAAATTCAGATGATGATGAGATATTGAAGGCCGCGGAATATCCCGGTGTTGAATTGATTCACCGGCCTGAGGAACTGGCACAGGACAGCACGCCGATGAAAGATGTCATCATGCATGAATTGACTTTTTTGCAGGAGACGCAGGGATATGAACCGGATTTCCTTGTTCTGCTTCAGCCTACTTCCCCGTTACGAACGGCGAAGCATTTGAACGAAGCGTTAGAGTTATTGCTTCACAGTGATGGCGACGCGCTTGTAAGTGTGGAAGATGAGCCGCATCTGCATTCCCCTTATTCGGTCATGCGGAAAAATGAAGAAGGATATCTGGAGTTCTTCCTGAAAGAGGGCATGAAATTTACGGACAGGAAGCAGAAGCCCAAGTTTTATGCACGAAATGGGGCAGCAATCTATGCGGTCCGGACAAAGACATATCTGGAAACAGGATGTCTTTACGGATCGAAATGTCTGCCTTACCTTATGAGAAGGGAAGAATCGATTGATATTGATGAACCTTTGGATCTTTACCTGGCAGAATGTCTTCTCAGATACAGGGATCAGGGTAACGTATTCAATTAATTGCGTTTGTTTTCTGCTTTTCGCGGTTGTATAGTGAATTGTAGTTGTTATATAACACAACTTATACTCAAAGAAAGGCAGGAAAATATTATGAAAAAGATGTCATCTATAGTCACAGCTGCCATGCTGGCAGCAGTTATGTCGATCGGTTCTACCGTTCTGGTCGCACACGGCGCGGATACGGATATTACCGACAACAGTACCAGCGGCAACAGTGCCCCGGTCGTAACTGCTGTTTCAGCCGGTCCCGCTTTGACAGAGGAGCAGCAGTGGGTCCTGCAGCAGGAGATCGAAGAGGCCAAATATAATGCGACGGTTGCCGCAGCGGTCGCCGACGCCAAAGAAGTGCAGGATTCCTTTATCCTCAGCTCTTCAAACAGCAATACGGTCAGGGTCGCAGGCCCCGGCACGAGCACAAAGGTCACTGCGAGCTATGCAGCGGTTACCAGAAATGATGTGAATGCGACTATCATCACACCCAAGAATGATGCGGCGGCAGATCTGCTCTCCGAAACTGTGAAGGCTGAGCACCCGGCTGCAGCCATGACAGAGGGTCCGCTCAAGGTTCAGATGTATGTCAAGGGCGATACGATCTGGGATGGCTTCGGAACCTATAATATGACCGTCGAGGTCGGCAAGATGTACAACGGCAGAAATGCGACCGTATATCAGATCCTTAAGTCCGGCGAGATCGTTTCGACACCCGCAGTTGTTGCAAACGGCGTAGTTCCGGTCTCTATGACGGAGATGGGCAGCGTTATGGTCGTCGTTGACTGACCGGTATCTGCTCATAATACGAGTTTTATATAAGATGTATGCTGTCAGCCCTCGCTTAATGCGGGGGCTGATTTTGTGCGATAAGGCCGGAAAGTGACTGTCTATCCGATTGCGATAAGCCTATCTGATCCGGTAATAGAAAATGAGTGAAAATATGAGCGATAAAAGAGAAAGCGGAGATCATAAGGATGTTCTGACAGCGGCGCTGGGAATGCTGCTGTTCATTATTCTGCCTTTGCTGGCACCGAAAGGGTATTATCAGCTGGGAGAGTACAAATCGGTCGCTTTTCTGTGCACCGGAGCAGCGATTATTATCGCTTCGGCTTTCTGTGCTTTGACGGGAAAAGAGATAAAGTGCTTTATTAATCCAGGGAATGCTGCCGGATGGTTCCTGTTCTATGGCCTCAGCCTTTGCCTTTCCACCGTGTTTTCAGTGGATCGCAGAACAGCTTTTTGGGGGGCAGCCGGGTGGCGGATCGGTTTTGTTGCGGAACTGGTGTCAGTGATCTGCTGCATTTCTTTTATTCATTATTTTCACTGGGATAAACTATTACAAAGCTTGTTCCTCTCCGGGGGCGCCGTCGTGATCGCCATCGCGATCCTGAACCGGTTTCAGGTATATCCGTTTTCCTTTATGAGAGACGGAGAGGGATATTTTCTCTCAACGATCGGACAGATCAACTGGTATTGCGGATGGCTCTCCGTGATCCTTCCGTTTGCGGCGGGGCTGCTGTTTGCTGAAGAGCGGAAGCTGCAGAAAATCGCGTTGTCCATGTTCTGTTTTATCGCATTTTTCAGTGCCATTACACAGGGGAGTGACAGCGCCTTCCTGTTTATCGGGGTATTGTTCATGACCCTTTTCCTGTATGCAGCCGGGAGCAGAGAGAAGATACACAGGGCGTTATCAGTTTGGGTTCTGTTCCTTGCCGCATGCGTGATCGCTGCGGTTATATTGGAGAGGGAACCCGGTATATTTGCGGAGTATTTTCTTAATCATGCAGGGATGGCCCTGCGGATCCTCCGTTGGAAAGGGATCTATATTCTGTTCATTGTGAGCTTTGCAGGGATGGTTTATACAGGATTACCTGACTGGCAAGGTGGTATCAGACGTACAGAGATGAAGAAGAGTGTTCGGGGAGAAATATTTATCAGGAATCTGATTCCTGTTGGAATGGTCTTGGTATCTGTTTTTCTGCTGGCTGTTCAGGTACTCTTCCCTGAGATATTTACACCTGAATTCGGAAATAACAGGGGGATCCAGTGGAAGGCGGTATCGGACACATGGCGTTCATTTTCGCCCGGAAGGAAGCTGATCGGCGCCGGTCCGGACTGTCTGAATTACTATCTTAGAAATTATACGGAGTATGCGGCACAGATCCACGCGTTTTTTGGAGAGAATATTGTGGCGGCACACAGCATTTTGCTGCACCGGCTCTTCACCACGGGCATTCTGGGGACCGCCGCCTATATTCTCCTTCTGGCGTCATCGGTCAGGAAACTGCTGACGCGGGAAACGACAATGCCGTTTGCGCTTGTCGTGCTTTGTTACTGCGCAAACGGCCTGGTTTCCTTTGACCAGGTCATGAATATGCCCTATGTGTTTCTGCTGATGGGAGCCGGGTTGGGACTCCTGACCGGAGAAGGTATTATCGGAACAGAGCACGCATCAGTGAAGAAGGCGTGTATAGAGTTCTAAATGCTCTTTGACAAGCCGTGACATACTGTAGGTTTCCCTGGCATAGTCAGAAATCATCTGACGGTCATAGCTTTCCTGGTGCCGGATGATTTCTCGCAGTGCTGCAGTGAGTGAGTCGGAATCTCCCGGCCTGAACAGAATGCCATATGGCGTTTTTCTGAGGCTTTTTTCATCCGCAACGGTGCAGTTGTTCCCTGCTGTCATGATTTCGGCAGGGCCGTCCAGATCTGAGGCAGCGCAGGGCAGCCCTGCCGCCATGGCCTCGACCAGAGAAATGCCGAAGCCTTCATAGCGGGACGGCAGTACAAAAATGTCCTGCTGTGCCAGCAGAGCGGGAATATCGTCGACATTTCCCAAAAATGAGAAATGATTCTCCAGGCCGTCTGCGCGGATCGACTGCTGCAGCTGTTCGTATTTTTCCTCCTGGCCGGCTGCGGGCGCTCCTGCGAAGGTGCAGCATATATTCATATCGGGACAGAGATCAAGAAGCTTTCTGACAGCTTCAGCAAGAAGATCCTGCCCTTTTTTTTCGGGATAAAAGCGGGCAACATTGCAGATATTGATCGCTTTGCCGGATGCAGGCAGCTTTTCGGAAGAGCCATCTGTTCCGGCATTGCAGCTGGCAGAAACTGTGAGGGGGCTGCTCGTGCAGGAAAGGCTTTTCTCTGCACAGTATTGGAATTTTTCCGTATTTATGGCATTATAAATGGTAATGATCTTTTCCGAGGGAACGGATCTGGAGCGGATCTCTTTCTCCACAGAGTGAGAGATGGCAATCGTCATATCGCAGATCCGGTTCTGGGCAAAGATCTTAGCGGAGGAGTAGGAACTGTAGTTGCCGATATCGTGAACGGTATTGAGGATCCGTGTCCGGGGGCTGCACAGTTTGACCAGTGCAGAGAAAAGAACGCAGTTGATCCCCTGGCAGTGAAGGATGTCGATATGCTCATCCCGCACGACAGATGCCAGTTTTCGCATATACGCGAGCTGCCCGCTGTGACCGGGGGTCTTGTCCAGCCGGATCACAGATACCTTTGGTTCAAGATCGGCGAATAAGGATTCTGTATAGTCGCGATTGATGACGCACAGCCATACTTTGTTTTCTGCAGCCATGGCATTGCACATCTCGATCAGCTGGCGTTCAATGCCTCCGATATTAAAGGAATAGATCAAAAACATTATATTCATGGCGATATTTTAACCCAAGAGGATTTCATGTTCAACGTATTTAAAAAGCTGAATTATATCATAGACCGCAGAATGAAGCTTGAGACGGTCGGCATTTTGCTGATGGTGATGCTGGGCACCGGACTCGAGCTGCTCGGCATTGCGTCGATCAAGCCGCTGATCGTCGGCATCATGAGCGAAGAGAATGCCAGGCGTCAGCACTGGTTTAAAGTGCTCACTGCGGTTTTTCCGGTGTCCGATTACAAGATTCTTGTGATCATTATGCTGGCAGGGCTGTCCCTGATCTTTATTGTCAAGAATGTATATCTTCTGTACATGTACCGCTGCCAGAACCGTTTCCTGTACGATAATCTCCGCAAGGTTTCCCTGAAAATGATGCGGAGCTATCTGAATCGTCCCTACAGCTTTTTCCTTGAAAAGAGCAGCTCGGAGCTGCTGAGAAATATTGATAAGGACACATCGGACCTGTTCGGCGTGATCCGTTCCCTTGTTATGCTGGCGACGGAGGGGTGTGTTGTCGTGGCCCTCGTCGCCTATCTGTTCATCCAGGACAAGTCGATCACGATCGCGGTCGGTTTCATGCTGATGATTTTTGCGATTATTATCGTAAAGGTCTATCGCGTGAAATTGCTGAAAATGGGCCAGCAGAACCTGTATTATGAATCACAGGTCTACAAATGGGTGCAGCAGGCGTTCGGAGGGATTAAAGAAGTCAAGGTCATGAATAAAGAGGACTTCTTTTATCAGTCCTATGATAAAGCCTTCCAGGGACGCGTCCGGAGCGAATATACCTATCATACAATGACATCGATTCCCAAGCCGATGATCGAAGCTGTCGTGATTACGGCACTGCTCGGTGCTGCGGGAATCAAAATCATGCACGGCACGCATATGGAGTATTTTGTCCCCGTCTTTTCACAGTTTATGGTCGCGGCGTACAGGCTGCTGCCTTCTTTTAACCGCCTGACGGAGTATATCGGAGCGATCTCCTATCAGAAGCCTGCCGTAGACGCGATCTACAACATCCTGAAAGAGATGGAAGCAGCGGACGCTGCAGGTGCCGCAGACGCTGCAGGTGTGAGTACGCCTAATGCTGCTCCCCTTCCGTTCGAACAGGCAATTCACGTTCGGGATCTGACTTTCCATTATGAGAACAGCGACCGCGAAGTGCTGCGCAATGTCGAGCTTGATATTGAGAAGAACACGTCCGTCGCGTTCATTGGCTCCTCCGGCGCGGGCAAGACGACGCTGGCGGATCTGATCCTGGGGGTTCTGAAGCCTGTGTCGGGGAAGATACTGGCTGATGATATGGATATCCAGGAGAACCTGAACCGCTGGCATCATACGATCGGGTATATTCCGCAGAATATCTACCTCATGGATGATACCATCGCAGCCAATGTCGCATTTGGCGTTCCTGCGGATGAGATCGACCACGAGAAAGTGAAAAGGGCACTCGCCCGCGCGCAGATGACGGATGCCATCGCCCAGATGCCGGACGGCATCATGACACAGGTGGGCGAGAGAGGCGTCAGACTGTCCGGCGGCCAGCGTCAGAGAATCGGAATTGCAAGAGCACTCTATACGGAGCCGGAGATCCTGGTGCTGGATGAAGCTACCTCTGCCCTGGATAATGAGACAGAGACGGCGGTCATGGAATCAATTGATGCGCTGCACGGCGAGATGACGCTGATCATTATTGCACACAGGCTTTCCACTATCCGCAATTGTGATGTCGTTTATAAGATTGAAAATGCGAAGGCTGTAAGGACGCGGTAAAGTCCGGATTCAGGATGCTGGTCTGTGAACAAGACGGTGGTGAAGATATTATTCTGTTCATGGGATGAAACCTGAAAGATGCGGCGCGGTGCGGGAGACGGGACTTGAAAATTTTGAATATAAGTCATAACAGAAAAGTAAAGACCGGGCTCTTTTTGGTGCTGGCTGCCATTGTCATCTTTTTATGGGAGTATCTGCTGATCGAACCGCAGACGGCCTGGAACGAGATCATCGTGGAGAGCGGATGCGGCGGTGATCTTTCGTTTACGGCATCATTTCCGCAGATTTCAGCCATCATTCCAAACAATGAGAATCCTCTGATCGAGGAGATGCTGGAAGAGGAGCATATTTCGGTCGCGGTACAGATCCTGCGTCAGGACGGCTCCCTGGCAGGAATGGCTTATGGTGAAGATGTGCCGGTGCATACCAACGGGTATATCAGTACCGAGTCCTGTCAGCTGGCCGGGCTGCCTATTGCACTTAATGTCGGTGAAGAATATACGCTTCATTATGAGGCGGTGTATAAAGAGACGGGGCTGCCGAATCTCTCATTTGCTCTTTATGGCACACCGACGAAATTGTGGAAATTCGGAAGAGGAATTGCTCTGGCGGCTGCGCTTCTGTGTATAGTCTTATTCTCTCTTGTGTGGGAAGAGGACAGAACGGCGCGTTATATCTGGTTTCCAATCGCGTGGATCCTCCTGGCAATTCCGTATTTGTGGACGATGCCATTAGAGCAGCATGACGGAGAGGCTTCTCATTTTGCAAGGGCATATCAGCTGGCAACGGCCCAGAAGAGCACAGGCAATGACCTGCATTCGTCTGAGAACTTAACGTCTGTGGCAGAGACTGCGGATATTTTATCCGCATATACGCCTGTCCAGGTGGAAGAGAGCGGACTCCGCAATATGGCCTATCTCTCTTACAGTGTCCCGCTGTACAGGTTCTGGACGGACAGGCAGTACGGGAATGTTCTGACGCAGGGAATGACGGGCAGCCAGTTTCTTACGCCGTCTGCAGATCTGGACCCGGGGATATTGCTGAGGGCTGCGGCAATTGCGGCTGTCAGGCGTTTTTCATTTCCTTATCAGGCAATCTATCTTTCCGGAGCATTGCTCACGGGGATTATAGCGATATTATGGATGATATTGATCCTTAGCAGGCTGAGAGCGGACCATAAAGCCGTTTCGCTCGTCATGGGGATTTTTTTGCTGCCCTCATTTATGAGGAGCATTTTTTATTACAGTGGAAATGGAATACTGATTCTGTCTCTTATTCTGCTGGTGGTGCTGCTTAACTGCAAGAGGAAGGCTGCTGCGGCCGCAGACACTGCGAATCGTGTTAAAAATGCAGCGGGCGCGAATAAGAGTATCAGTATTATTTTATACATAATTTGTGCGGTTCTTATTGCCTGGTATGGTATATCGTGGGCATTGACAGATGGAAGAGCGTTTGTGCAGACCATACATGAGAATGGCCTTCTGAGCAGCGCTGCAGAGTGGGCAGGTAATTTCGGATGGTATCTGGATGCGGTCTTTCTGCGCCTGTTGTATGGCACCTGGACGGAGAAGAGCCACCTGATGATTCCATCGGTGGTTTATCTCTGGGCATTGTGGAAGCTGTGGACAAAAAGAAAAATTTCAGCTGCTGAAGTTGCAGTTGGCAGCAGGAATGGCGGCGGCGCTGTCAGTGGCGCGACTTACGTCGGTGCATGGAATGCTGAGAATATCGAAAGGGAGCCGCTGTCGGTGATCGCTGTGGTTAGTTTTCTTGTATCGTTGCAGTATTTCCTGTAGTCAGCAATGCAGAGCTGGTTAAAAAGGACATACTATGCAAAAACGACAGCGTAGAACCAGTACTCTGTTTTTGAGCCGGACTGATATTGTAAAGCTTTTTTGAGCAGAACGAAATGATGAAGAAGGAAAACCAGGTTATCGGCATTTCCGTCGAGGAACTGCTGTTTTACATCTATTTTTTCCTGATGCTGTTTACCAAGGGGATTGGACTGGTGGACGGCCCGCTGTATAAGGGGCTGGTTATTCTGGCCTCGGCGGTGATCCTGGTCAAGATCGGGATCGGGGAATATACGAGGAGAGAGAAGATACTGATCGCAGGGCTTCTGGTCCTGACAGGTATTATTCTGGTGTATGCCGGAAACCAGGGCGTTCTTTTCTGCGTCCTGCTGGTGCTGGGAATGAAGAATGTCCGGCTTGAGAGGGCGTTCACGGCCGGTGTATGGATGTGGGGACTTACTTTTTTTCTGCAGTGGGCGGTATTTCTCTCAGGGTACGGCAGGCAGGATCATGTCATTCACAGCAAGCTCGGATTTGACCATGTGATCCGCTGGGCGTTCGGCTACTCGCACCCGAATGTGTTGCAGATCTCGTACTGCGCGCTGGTCATGTATCTGTTTTATATTGTCAGGACTGATGTAAAGCGGAACAGGTGGATGATCGCGGCGGCTGTTGCAGGGGCTCTTTACATTTTTATGTATTCCCTCAGCAGTACCGGGATGCTGATGTTCCTGTGCTTTATGATTTTCTATGCATATTTTGAGGGGAACCGGCACTTTGGGCGAAGAGAGAGCCGCCTTGAAAATGTCCTTCTGCAGATGATTTTTCCCGCAGCTGCCCTGATATCCGTTGCAGGTCCCGTGCTGATCAAAGGCCGCGCATTTGACCTGATCAACAGGCTGCTGACGACCAGGCCGGCACTCACAAGATATTTTCTCACGACCTACGGATTGAATTTATTCGGCGAAGATTTCGCCGGAATCGATTTTCATTTAACCCTGGACTGTTCTTATGCAAACCTGCTGATGAACGGCGGGCTGGTGATTTTTCTTGTCATGATGGCCGGGTATTTTCTTACGATCCGGAGCGGTCTGAAACAGCCGGTCTCGTATGAGAGAAGCGTAAGGCTGGCGATTCTGTTCAGCATTGTGCTGACGGCCATGTCGGAGCCGTTTGCCTTTAATACGTCCTATAAAAATGTCTCGCTGCTGCTTGTGGGCAGCTGGCTTTTTGGCGGTGAGAGTCTCCGGTCAGGCTGGTTTACAATTCCCGGGAGTTTATCTGCCGACGTTTCTGCAAATGCTGCCTTTGCAGCGGCTGCTTCTGCGGCAGTCGCCTCCGCTGATAAAAGAACGGTCTTCGGAAACATTTCCAGGAGAATCAGCGGATTTGCCGCACACGAGGTTAGTGTGCCGGATCTTCGGTATTATCTGCATCTGATGGCGGGGTGGCTGCGTGGAGGTGTACGTGGTGCCCAAGATATCCGGAAACAAAGGAGGAAGACTATTCTTTTTTCTGTAACATCAGGGCTTGTTTTTGCAATCATCTGTTTCGCTCTGTATCCGATGCCTTCCCAGGTCTATGCTAGAAGATACAGCTGCGATAAGGTGGACGATTATTCTGAAATATACATAAGCGAAGAAACTGCCCGTACGATGAAAAACGATCCGGATATCATGATGCTGGGCTATGCGGATGAAAAAACGCCGATGGTGAGATTTATCGAGGAAGATATCGTGCCGGTCGAGAGGACAAGGGCGGCTGTCAGCGCCGGGATGATTGGAGGCACGGCAGTACTTTTAATCTTGACGGCAAGATGCAACAGGAAGCAGAAGCGACAGGACAGATAATATAAGAATACTATGGCAGGATCAGTTAAAAGAAAAATTCAGTCTACGGAGGCTTTCCGACGGTTTAATGCCTTTCGCTGGAGAGAGAAAATGACCCATCCGGGGAAAGAGTTTTCGGATGAGACCTTTTATGTGATCCGCAGGCACGCGAACAGGGCGGGACTGTTTTCTTTTGTGATGACGAATCTGGGTTCTATCGATATCGCCTTGCAGAAAGGGTATATCCCGGTTATCGATATGCAGAACAGCCCGAATCCCATGCTGGAAGCGGACGAAGTCGGGAAGGTAAATGCGTGGGAGAAGTTTTTCGCGCAGCCTGGGGGAAAAAGTCTGGCGGAAATTTCCGGTGCTGCCAATGTTATCCTGAGCGGAATAGATGCCCCTTCTGCCTATCCGGATTATGAAATGCTGCAGGATACAGAACAGCTTGAGCACTGGCGGCATCTGTATCACGTTTATATACATCTGCTCCCGGAGATAGAGCTTGCTGCAAGGGAATACATGGAAACTGTATTTAAGGGGATGCGTGTCCTCGGAGTGCTCTGCCGCGGAACAGATTATGTTCAGGTTCGCCCCAAAGGCCATCCTATCCAGCCGGATACACAGGAAGTGATCCGGAGGTGCAGGGAAGTTATGAAGGAGCACAGACTGGACGCGATCTATCTGGCTACGGAAGACCGGGAGATCTGGGAAGCATTTCAGGAAGCGTTTCCAGGACGGATCTTCAGCTTTCAGCGTATGCATTTAAGCCTCCGGCCGGGAGAGAATGTGAACGATATAGGAAACAAGATCCAAGGTGCGACGGATAGAAACAGAGAATACCTGACATCCATCCGGATCTTATCTATGTCAGACTGCTTTGTCGCCGGAGCAGCGAATGGCAGCTATGCGGCACTGTTAATGACAGATGGGTTTGAATATCAATATATTTATCAGTTGGGAACATACGAATGAAGATCCTGATCATTAGGACATATCCGGACAAACTGAATCTGAACGCCTATAATGTGCAGGAGCTCGGACTGGCAGGGGCTTTGCGAAGAGCCGGACATGAATGCGATATCGTCTTTTACAACGGATTTCATCCCACGACCGTAGAGGAACGGGAAGACGGGATCAGGCTGTATTGGGTAAAATCTCTTAATGTTGCTAAAAACGGGGTGTTTTTCGGCTTGCGAAAGATCGCGGAACAGTACGATGTCCTGCAGGTGCATGAGTACGACCAGCTGATGAGCTGGCTGATTTATACTTTTTATCGCAGAAAGCCGGTGGTCCTGTATCACGGGCCGTATTATGATTCCTTCAACCGGGGATATAATGCTAAGTGCGCTGTATTTGACAAGCTGTTTTTGCCATTTAGCCGGCGCGCACAAAAGGCTATGTATTGCATGACGAAAAGTCCGCAGGCGGAAGAATTCCTTCACGGTAAGGGGTTCGGCAAAGTACAAACTGTCGGCGTCGGGCTGGCGGAAAGAAGATTCGATTCAGCTCCGTCAGATACCCATTCCGGGGTTACGGCAGATATGCCGGCGGACTCATCCGGGATCCGGGTTTGCACAACAGCGGATCATTCTGCTAAAGATGCTGGCGCACAGGCAGCCCGGTCTGATATTGGGGTGCGTGAGCCGGCTGAAGAGAAAGGGATGGTATTTCACCATATTCTGTACGTCGGCAAACTGGAAGAGAGAAGAAATAGCGTTTTTCTGCTGCAGGTAATGAAGAAATTGCTGGAGAAGCGTGATGATATTTTCTGCACCGTCATCGGAAACGGCGAGGAGTCATATGTGAACAGCCTTATGCCGCAGATGGATCTATTAAAAAAGGGCGGGCGGTTTCAGTGGATTCGAAAGGCATCCCAGGATGAACTGGCTCCGCTTTACCGTGAGGCGGAGATCATGCTGTTTCCGTCTAATTATGAGATCTTCGGCATGGTACTGCTGGAAGCCATGTACTGCGGCGTTGTGGTGATCAGCACGGAAAATGGCGGTGCCTCATGTCTCATCCGAAATGGAGAGAACGGGTTGATCGAAAACAGCCTGGATGTCCATGCATGGGTTTCCAAAGCCATTGCCTTATTGGAAGATAAAGAGCGAAGAAATCTTATGCAGAAAGCTGCCTCTGATACGATTAGAAACAGTTTTACCTGGGACCGTATTGCTGATCAGTTCGTGAAAGTGTATCAGGAATCGTTAAGCGTTGATAATAATTGAGGTTTTGAATGCTGAGTGTACTGCTCTCATTTTTGGTAATAGGAATCCTTACGGCAGCTGCCGGAGCCGGGACATTGGGTCTGGTACTGTGTTTTTGCGGGACAAACCTGGAAAGATACGGAAAGATGTCTCTGACTGATCTGTCGATGGCAGGAGTTGCAGCTGCGGCAGTTTATGCGGAATGCTGGAGTATTTTTGGCGGCGTCGGGAGCGCTGCCTTTTTTTCATTTGGGATGCTGGCAATGGTTGCGGGACTGCGTTACAGGCGGTATATTGCATCGTGTTTTCAGAGCAGCGCAGGAAGAAATAGTGCCAATGGTCTCCCGGCAGCCGGTTTTGCTAAGAAAAGAGGTATATTTAAGTTTGCCGTATATGTGTGCATTTTCCTGCTGTGCGCGATGGCGGCATCCGGTGGTTATCCGCACTTTGATACGGATCTTTACCATGCGCAGAGTATCCGCTGGATCGAAGAATATGGCGCTGTAAAAGGACTGGCAAATCTTCATAACCGTCTGGGGTATAACAGTGCTGCATTTGCATTGACGGCTTTGCTTTCAGGGAGCTTCGCCCTGCCGCAGTCTCTTCATACGGTAAGCGGATATCTTTCAGCGCTGGTTCTCGGAAAGTGCCTGTGGGGGCTTGTGGGATTTGCGGAGACTGTTCAGGATGGTTTTGATGTGAAACGCCGCCAGACTCTCATACTGACTGTTTTCATCAGGCTCGCAGGAATCTGGTATACATGCAATGTCCTTAAAGAGATCGGATCTCCCTCATCTGATTCTTTTATGGTTTTGATTACCGTTTTTATTGTTTTGCGTTCTATGGAAGAACTGGGAAATCAAAGAGAAGCCTTGTCATTAAATGAGCATTGCTGTATGGCATTGTCTTTGCTTTCGCTTTTATGCGTTTTCAATGTCACGATCAAGCTCTCCTGCGCAGGTTTGCTGCTGATCGCCTTGTGTCCCGCAGTTATTCTCCTGAGAGTTAAGGCGTGGAGAAAAATCGCGGCACTGATCGCGGTGGGGGGCATAATCGTCCTGCCGTTTTTGGTACGTAATGTTATTTTATCCGGATATCTGGTTTACCCATTCCCGGGACTTGATCTGTTCCAGGCAGTCTGGAAAGTTCCTTACGGCGCTGCGCTGGCAGATGCCAGGGAGATTACAGCCTGGGGAAAAGGCGTAAGAGAGGTGGCTCTCGCAGAAGCACCGCTATCAGTATGGTTCCTGCCATGGTTTCGCTCGCAAGGTAAATTTGACCAGATCATGTTTCTTGCTGCTGCGGTTCCGGCCCTGCCGGCAGTAGTAATGCTGGCGTGGAAGCTGATCAGAGCAATCAGAAACAAAAGGGATGTCGGGCAGCAGCTGTTTATAGAGCTGGTGCTCCTTACGGCATTTCTTTTCTGGTTTACCAATTCACCGCTGATGCGCTATGGATGTATCTTCTGCTATTTACTTGCCTTTCTTCATACGGGTATGTTATATGTGTATATAGTATCTGTAGTACATAGTGTAAGACTGAAGAAGGTGCTTTGCCGCTTTGCGGCTTTATTGACTGCTCTGCTGGTCGGTTATAAACTCGGCGGCGCGCTCAGGCAGCAGGCGGCATTCCTGGATGACTTTCATCCGATCTGGCAGAAGGATTACGGTACTTATGAGACAGATTCCTATCTGTTGGACGGGGTGATGATTTATTACCCGACAAACGGAAATCAGGCGGGATATGCGGCATTTCCCTCCTCGCCAACGGTGCGGGCGGGACAGATCCGGCTGCTGGGGGATGATATTTCGGACGGGTTTGCGGCTGTGGAGTAAATTACGGATGGGACAGGGTGCCTGTCCCCCCTGTCTCATCAGGAGATTTCATGACTTTAACGATTCCCTCTTTTTTATATGCAGTTATTGTATTACTGCTCTTTTTCATGCTGCGGAGGCAGCTGCGGATCCCGCTGCTGGCTGCGGCCAGTATACTTTATGTGTTCTGGCTGGATCGGAATGCGGCTGTGGCAGTTGTGTGCGCAGGGATCCTTACGTGGCTGGGAGGTCTGTTGACCGGCGGCCTTGAGAGGGCAGGGCAGCGCCGCGCAGCGGCTGCAGCATGCGGAGTCTCCGTGTTCTGCTGTGCAGCAGCGTTGGCTTTTTATAAATATGCAACGCTGATTTTTGCCGGAATTTCGGCAGCCAGGGGTGTAGTATCCGGTGCGGCGGATGCATCGATCCTGGCAAGAATTGCAATTCCGCTGGGCTTTTCCTTTTATATTTTTCAATCTATCAGTTATCTCGTCGACGTATATCAAAAGAAGGTTGTTGTTGAAAAGAATCCTTTTAGGATGCTGCTGTACCTTACCTGGTTTCCGAAATTCATCAGCGGTCCGATCGAGCGCAAGGGGGATTTTGACAGACAGCTGGCAGGAGCGCCGGAAACGAAGCTGTTCGATGCACATAGATGGCCGCGTGTCGTTCAGTATTTACTGATCGGATGCTTTTACAAGATCGTCATTGCTGACCGGCTCGGAATCTACGTCGATACTATTTTTGAACATTATGAAGGATTCAGCAGTATCTGGCTGTTGATCGGGGCCATTCTGTACACCTGGCAGATCTACTTTGATTTTGCAGGATATTCGTATGCCGCCGTCGGCGTCTCGCTGGCCTT
>JAFTFD010000175.1 GCA_017449745.1 Lachnospiraceae bacterium | reverse complement strand
CGGCTCCGAAGGCGCTCATGGACGGAGATACGCAGCGCAATATCAAAGAAGCGATCACCCGTGAACAATCCTTGCGCGCTATGACCACCAATGTGGCCTATCAGTTCCATCAGGAGCATCGCATGGGTTCCATCGAGTTCGGAAAGATTGCCAACATGACGGTGTATGATTGCGATTTCCTGCATGACGATGTCGAAAGGCTCGTACAGGCAAACCCTGTCGCCACCATTGTGGACGGTGAAGAGGTCTATAAGGCCTAAGAAAGGAGATCAGATTAATGAGTGAAGTAAAAAACAATTCCAGAGTCATTCTTGCGGAGCATATGGATTCTGTAAATAAGAACCGGGCAAAATTGCAGGCTCTGTACGGCGAGAATAAGCGTATCACAGACGGCAGCTATGACAAGGCTCTGGCGGTCAAGTGCATAAATGGTACCTTTGTGGGAAAAGAAACAGATGGTGTCATCGCGTACAAGGGCATACCGTTTACAGGCAAGCCGCCGATCGGGGAGCTCCGCTGGAAGGCGCCCGTGGATGTTGTCACAGATGACGGCGTATATGAGGCATACTACAATGCGAAATGTGCCCGCCAGATGATGAGCGATACGGAAACTGCTTCTCTTTACTACCAGAGCGAGGACTGTCTGTATCTGAATATATGGAAGGCAAAGGATGAGAACGGGTCAGAAAAGAAGCCGGTCATAGTATGGATTCATGGTGGTGCTTTTGAACTGGGCGGAACGGTTGAGCCGGTTACCGAGTGTACAAACTTTGTCAGAGAGAATCCGGATGTCATCGTTGTTTCCATCGCGTACAGGATCGGTGTCTTTGGCTTTTTCCATCTGTCTCATCTGCCGGACGGAGGAGACTATCCGGACGCGCAGAACTTAGGGCTCATGGATCAGATGATGGCGCTCAAGTGGGTTCATGAGAATATCGCGGGCTTTGGCGGCGACCCCGGAAATGTTACGCTCTGGGGTGAGTCCGCAGGCGCGGCGAGCGTGATTCTGCTTCCGCTTATCAAAGGCTCCCATAAGTATTTTCATCGGGTGATTGCCCAGAGCGGATCCCCTGTATTCACGAGAACACCGGAAGCTGCGATCGCCTGCACGAATGAGATGATGGATATGTTCGGCTGTAAGACCGTCGCCGACCTTCAGAAGCTCGATATGGATAAGTTTGTGGAGGCCTCCGGCGTTTTAGGGCTTCGTGTATGGGCGCAGAGAGACGGAAACTTATTGCCCCTTGATCCTTATGATGAATATGCCAAAGGGGCGGCGAAGGATATAGATATCCTTCAGGGCTGCAACAAGGATGAATTGGGCTTTTTCATCATCGGAATGGGTCTGGAAGGCTATAATGTGTGGGCTGCTGACCGCAAAGCGAAGAAGCTTAAGCAGCTTTCGGAGAAAGAGAAAGCACTGGTAGAGGGATTCTGCAGGGAATGGGGAGAAGACTACCTGTATGACAAGGGGGAGAAAGCAAATTCCGCAGCGCTGTTCGATCAGATCGTGTTTATTGCGCCTCTTTTCAGGCTGTGTGAGAATCAGACGAATGCCGGCGGCAAAACGTTTGCCTATTTCTTCACGCCGGAATCTTCCGTGCAGTATGTGAGAAGTGGACATTCGGTCGAGCTTTCGGCAGTATTTGCTCATCCAGAGGTAGCTGATGAAACGGGAAGGGCGTTTGATGAAACCTTCTCAAAGACCATGCGTAAAATGTGGGTACAGTTCGCAAAGACCGGCGATCCGTCACTTTCAGCAGACATCTCCCCCGACGGCAAGGCGCATGAGTGGCCTGTTTATGATACAGGGAACAGGGAAATGATGGTTCTCGATGAATTCGATATCCATACGGAAAAGGAATCTGAGAAAAAGCTTCTTGATTGGGACAGGACATATTTCCTGACGAAGTATTATTGCATTTGACAAAAACCAAAATGGAAACCAAGACCCTCAGAAAGTCAGATTTCTGGGGGTCTTTTGTTCGGTACTGTCCGGAATCGTAACCGTCACCACGGTTCCGCCGCCTTCACGTGGCTTTATAGTCATACTCCCGCTACACATCATTTCAAGCCTCTGCCGGATGTTTTCAAGTGTAGTATGAGGCTTATCTTCGCCAGAAGGATCAAAACCGGAGCCGTTGTCTTCCACGATGATATGAGTACCGGAATCAGTGTCCCATGTCCGGATGGAGATGTAAAGAGGATCGGCATCCAGGTCCATGCCGTGCTTGATGGAGTTTTCCACTATGGGCTCTACGGTCAGCGGCGGCAGACGAAAATTTGAGAAAGGAGTATCCCAATACACCACAAGCATATCGTAATGCAGTGCTTGTTCTACGACAAGGTAGGCACGGGTGTGCTCCAGTTCCTCTGAAAAGGGAATGGGGTTGTCACTTGCGATGGCGCTGAAATTCTTGCGGAGGTAGTTTGTGAAATCCATCGTTACCTGCCGGGCCTTCAGGGGGTCAAGCTTGCAAAGGCTGTAAATACTCATCAGGGCATTATAAATGAAATGAGGTCGCATCTGGAGTATCATATTGTTTGCCCGCTGATTTGCGATTTCACATTGCTGTTCGGCAATTTTCCTATGTTGTTCAGCGATTTCACGTTCTTTAAGGGCAATCTCCCGTTGACAGCGCAGATCATGCTCTATCTGGTCGGACAGGATGAGGCTGTACATTGCCAAGACGGAGAGTACATAACTTAAGTCAAAGAGCGCTACGGCATCGACAAAGAGATTCACGATCAGCATGATCGCCATAGGCACCTGGGCGATTACGAAGCTCAGGAAGGTTTTCTGTGGGAACCGCGCCCGATGCCGCATTGTGACGGCAAAATTGAGGAGCAGAACCGCGATCACAGGTACCTGCAGAAGCGGATACAGGGGACCGCGGTAAAACTGATTTTCCGGTGAGACATAGCCGAAGCCGTCAATGAAAGGGACACTGACGAGCAGGGCAAAATAGACTGCCAATAGATCAAGTGCAGCGTGAAAGATTCTGCTCGAACGCAGGTTTTCACCACAGCAGTGTAGAAGATAAGCCGTCATCATGGGCAGAGGCAGGAAAAGCAGCAGGGTTGCCATAAGCAGCATAAAATAATACGCAGCCTTCGGAACGGCATAATATTTGAAAGCCATTGCGACAATGCTTGACAGGCAGCACAGCATAAAATCAAGAAAAAAGCTCAAAAAAAATCGTTTGCTGAAACGGTCGATCCCAGTAACGATAACGCTAAACCACAGTCCCACCACGCTTAACAGGAACGCCCCAATGTATATGGAAAAGAAGAGGATGTAGTAGCTCATTCACCCACACCTCCCAGCGGATAACGCAGATTCTTAAGCTGCCTGCGGACTTCCTCCGCCGTTAGCGGCTTTACCATAAAGCCACAGGCATCAGTCTTCCATGCGCCCAGGGCATAGTCGGGATATGCGGTCAGATAGACCACATTGGTGCAGGGATTGATCTCAAGGAGTTTCTTGCAGAGGTCAAGGCCGCTGGCCTTACCCAGCTCGATATCCAGAATGGCAAGGTCGATCCGGTTAGCCTTCGCATATTCAATCGCTTCCCGCGGTCGACCAAAGCCCGTGATCGTGGCATCTGGCACGACCTCCTCCAAAATGAGCAGGCTGTCAGATAGAACGGCCTTGTTGTCGTCCACTATGATAATGCGCGGCGATTCGCTGCTTTCGGCTGCGGCGTTGAGAAGCGTACCGACATCCGTCTCCAGAACCCTGGCCAGACGGGTAATCATGGCGGCATCCGGCAGACGGCTGCCGTTTTCCCACCGGGTGATCGTGGAACCGTTGACAAACATCTTCATTCCAAGCTGACGCTGCGAAAGCCCTTTTTCGGTTCTGAGTGTTTTCAATGTTTCCGCAAACAAAGTGTTCATAATCACATAATTCAACCTTTCTTTCGTTTACTATAAATAAGTGTGCCATTCAAATCAAGGATATTAAGGAAAAAAATGGTGCTGACATTCTGGAAGCACCCATTGAAAGGCGTTGGGAAATAGGGAATAATTGATTTAGTGTGCGGAGAAAAAGGAACTTCGCATTCCGAAACATAAAATCGATTAACAATGAAAAGGAGAAGGAATCATGAGCGAAATGACAAAGATGGCCATGTGTGAAGCGGCGGGGGGAACGGAAGCGCTGAGCGGTGAGAACAAAAGGATCACGGACGGGAATTACGACAAGTCCCTTGCGGTCATGTGCAAAAACGGCACCTTTGTCGGCGGAAAGACGGAGGGCATCATCGTCTACAAGGGTATTCCTTTTGTCAGCCGGCAGCCCGTAGGTGATCTGCGCTGGAAAGCTCCGGTGGAGTACGCTCTGGATGATGGCGTATATGAGGCATATCATTTTGCGAAGGCCGCTTTCCAGGATGAGACGATGAACGATCATCAGGGTGAAGACTGCCTGTATCTGAACGTATGGAAGGCTGAGGATGCTTCTGCCGGGAAGAAGCCGGTTATGGTGTGGATTCATGGCGGCGCTTTTATACAAGGTGGTGCGAATGTGGAAATCTTTGATTGCACCAATTTAGTAAAAGAGAATCCGGATGTCATCTTCGTTAACATCCAATACAGACTCGGCGTTATGGGCTTTCTGCATCTGTCCCATCTGCCGGACGGCAAGGACTACCCCGATGCGCAGAATTTGGGACTGTTGGATCAGAAGATGGCGCTGAAGTGGGTTCATGAGAATATTGCGGGCTTTGGCGGCGACCCTGACAATGTGACGATCTGGGGAGAATCCGCCGGTGCCGCGAGTGTGACTATGCTTCCGCTGATCAAAGGCGCTCAGCAGTATTTCAAGAAGGCTATCGCCGGGAGCGGCTCCCCCTCGCAGACGAATTCTGTGGAAGAGGCCGTCGCCTGCACGAATGATTTGATGGATGCCCTCGGCTGTAAGACAGTTGCCGACTTAAAGAAGGTCGATGCCCGTAAGCTTGTGGATACTGCGGGAGAAGTGCTTTTATTACGCATATTCCCCGAAAGAGACGAAAGGATTCTGCCCTTGGAGCCGTATGAGGCATACGCAAACGGGGCGGCAAAGGATATTACGTTTCTGCAAGGCTGCAACAAGGATGAGTTCAACTGCTTCGTGGCTGGCGCGGGAGTGGAAGTATTCAAAGCGTGGGCGGCTGACCGTAAGACGAAGAAGTATGCCGAGCTGCTGACGGATGAAGAGAGGGCTGCGCTTGAGAGTTACTGCAATGAAGGGGTGACAGAAGACTGGGAACCTGACAGCCGCCTGTTTGGCCATAGCTGGTTTATTGAAGGCGCGATCAAAATGTCGGAGAACCAGACAAAGGGTGGCGGCAAATCGTACACTTATTACTACAGGGTCGAATCCTCTGAGCCGATAGTGAAAGCCGGACATTTTGAGGAGGTTGCAGGCTTATTCTGCCATCCGGAAATGACCGGGGGAAAACCGTATGACGCAACCTTTTCTAAGACCATGCGAAAGATGTGGGTTCAGTTCGCTAAGACCGGCAACCCGTCGCTTTCCGCGGACATCTCTCCGGACGGCAAAGAAAAGGTGTGGCCGCTGTACGACCTGGAGGATAAGAAGGTGATGGTTCTGGATGAATTCGACATCCATCCGGCAAAGGAATCAGAGTTAAAAATTGTCGATTGGGACAGGACCTGCTTCCTGACTAAGTATTATATGCTTTGAATCCATTCGCTTGATAACCATGTTGTAACCTGATATTCGGGCACCAAAAGTCCATACTATAGTCGCTCCGCGTGGACGCGTGACGAACGCCGCTTCCGAACCAGTGCCCGAGGAACTTGCCGCAGCCGTCGCTCCGTTTTTGGGGCCGGATGGACGGCACGCAAGCGGCTACTCATACTACTACAACAATATCAAGGACAACGTGGCAAAGAGAATTGCCGCTTATAAAAACAACAAAAAGTAAAAGCATTTCATAAAGGGAACGAAACAATGGGGCTGCGAAAGGAATCGAGTTTTTCGCAGCCCCTTTATCCTGTTCTGGAATAAGGGGAGCATGATACCGTTCGAGGCGTATTTTGCCGAGTTACGGTATCAGCATCCGACCGGTGTAAGTCAGATATAAAACT
>JAFTFD010000010.1 GCA_017449745.1 Lachnospiraceae bacterium | reverse complement strand
TGGCTGCGCCCTGATGCTGATCTATTATCTGCAGCAGGTATTGCATCGCCAGCCTTCTCTTAAAAAATTCCTCATCGGAGCGGTGACGCATATTGGGACTGCCGCCGCAGCGCTGTACCTCTATCTGGCAGGCACAAAGTTTTTTGTCCGCCTTCTCCACACGCAGGTCGTGGATTACGCATCGCTCAACACGCTCGGCACAGCGGGCAGCATGCTGGATTACCCGGCCAGGATACCGCTTGCCTACAGGCAGTTTTTTGCCCCGGCAAGGGATACTGTCTATGACATGTATCCGTGGACGATCCGGATCTTTTATTATATCCTGCTGGCCGCCCTGATTATTCTGCTGTTTACCGTGGTGAGCAGAAAAGCTAAATCAGCGGAAAAAGTCAGCGGCACGCTGCTTGCCATTGAATGCATTATCCTGGCAGCTGTATTTCCGCTTGCCGTAAATCTGATCTTTGTGCTAAGCGATCTGGAATCTGTGCATACACTCATGATGTATCCGGTTGTCAGCATTCCGATTGCACTGATCGTGCTGCTAAAGGAAGCTGATGGAGCTTCTGAACCAATAAATGAAGCGATGGGATCGCCTGAACTAACAAATACCGTAAGTCCTGTAGAATCAAGAACCGCAGAACTTTCAAAAGAAGGAAAAAGTAACACCGGAAGGAGCTGCAAACCTGTTAGCGTCATATACGCAGTCCCTGTCTGCCTGCTGCTCCTCATGAATCTGGCGTACTGCCGCTATGACAACGTCTGTTACCTCAAGGCGGAATTCCTGCAGCAGCAGGCGATCGGCTATTTCACGACGCTTGCGGCTCGCATGCAGAGCGTGCAGGGATACAGAGACGGCATGCCGGTTTTGTACCTGAACCCGCAGAGCAAGAGCGCGGAAACACTCGTCTATGATCCGGAATTTGACGAAATACACATTATCCCTTATGGGGACCGCACGGTCATTAACAGCTATACCTGGCCGGATTTCATGCGCCGCTGGTGCGGCTACGGTCCGACCTACATCGCGGAGCCGGAGGGGTTTAAGGAGCGGCAGGATATAAAGGAGATGCCCCATTATCCGAATGACGGTTCCATCAGAATCATTGATGATGTTCTTGTAGTGAAATTTTAGAAGTGAGTAAGGATGCATCCGGCAACTTATAGTGAGCAATTACAAGCTGATGGGAACTCTGAAAATATTACGGAAATATCACAGAAATACGTCGGTCATCAGCAAGAATTGCAAGTTGCCCATCCCCCCCTTCTCTGGTATACTATAGGTGCCTGAGATGCAATTGTTCCTGTTATTTTGAACCTACAAATACTTTAAACGGGAATCTTATATTATGGCGCAGCTGTCACGCCGCCGGCACCTTTGGTGTCATGGGAGTGGAAGGCAAAAACGTCAATGCGGACACCCACCTGGCTGAGGCTAGGAGTCAAAGTACAGGAGGCGTTTCAGGACCCTTTGGTTTCATCAATAGATGAGACCTTTTTTTGTGCGAGCAAGCGAAGCTTTGAGCTGTCGGCATGGAATAATAAACTTCCGCGCGTCGGCATGGCGGAAATGTGATATAGTATTACTGCTTAACAGAAAACACAGAATAATAGCCTACAGCGTCATTACAGGGATGCCGCTGCCGGGCTTTTTGGAATTTGAGTACATGAAAAAAGAAATCATAGCGGCGCTGATCGGGGCGGCTGCAGCGATACTGCTCGTCTTAGGAGTGGCTGCGCTGCGGGGAGCTTTTCATCCTTCCGGCAGTGTTTCAGAACAGAATACACAGAGCGAAGAACCCTCAGCAGAAGCGCAGGACGGATCTCAGAATGCAGAATCCGGATCTGCGCAGCAGGACGCAGAACCTGAGGAAACCTCTCAGCCTGCAGAAGAGCAGGAACCGGAAGAGGAGCCAATCATTGCATCAGAAGAGGATGTGACAAACCTCCTCCTGATCGGACAGGACAAGCGGGAGGGAGAAGAGCGCCAGCGCTCCGACTCCATGATTCTCTGCAGTATCAACAGAAAAGATAATACGATTCGCCTGGTCTCCTTCATGCGGGATATGTATGTGGAGATCCCCGGCTACAAGAGTAATAAAATAAACGCTGCCTATGTATTTGGCGGAATGCAGCTGCTCGACGAGACGCTTAAAGAAAATTTCGGAGTCAGGATCGACGGAAATGTAGAGGTCGACTTTGACAGCTTCATTCAGGCAGTCACAGAGATCGGACCTATCGTGATCGAATTATCGGCAGAAGAGGCCGCTTATCTTAATTCCATACCTTTTGCGGAGCTTTCAGAGGATGCCAAAAACTGGGAACTCTCGCCCGGCCTCAATCAGCTCAATGCGGAGCAGGCACTTGCTTACTCCCGCACGCGCTTTGTCGGAAACGCGGATTTTGAGCGCACAGACCGCCAGCGCCGGATCATGATGGCGGCGATCGACAACCTGCGCGGCAAGAGCGTGACGCAGATCGTAAGCCTGATCAACAAGCTGGAGCCTTACTTCATCACAGACATGACGAATGGCAAGCTCATCGATCTGGCTGTATCCCTTTATGGAACGGACATGAACGTCAAAGCTGGCTACAGGATCCCCGTCAGCGGAACCTTCACGGTTGAGACAATCGACGGCCAGTCCTGTCTGGTTCCTGATCTTGAAGAAAACACCGAATGGCTGCGAAAATACCTGTACGAAGGGGCTGAGGTCCCGGAGCCAACACAGGAAGCGGCAGCAGTCGAAATGGACATCGCTCTTTCCCAGAAAGGAGAGAAATTAGAGCGGCCGTCATCTGTCGCCCTTGTGGAGTTCCGTAAAGCATTGCTGGAAGACATGGATGAGGATATTTTCAAGCATGTTTCCGGATATCTCGCGGCAGAGGATAACAAATGGACAATGCTCTTTACCTGGCCGTATTTTATAGAGGGTATCCAGGATCCTGACTCGGTATGCTGGGACTTCCTGACGACCGTTGGAACGATCGAGATGAAAGGTCTGAAGAAGGATGAAGTCCTCAGCTTTGACAACCTGGAAGACGCTGAGATGTTCGTGCAGGGCATGCGCGATGTAGCAGCTGTCGTACCGCAGGAAGCTGTGAAAAATGACCTGCTGAAAGTAGCAGAGCATATGGAAACAGCGGCAGCTACGCATGATCCGAACCAGCTGCATATGGTCTGGGAGATGCTCTCTGACCTCGACCACTATGTCTTCAACTATGACGCAACAGATCAGCAGCAGCTGACGAGAATTTATAACAACACGCTGGGCTGTCTGGAAGATCTTTGATACATGGGGACAGGTTCCATGTGTCATTTTTGGGACGATGGTGACAGACCCTTTGTCCCACAAGGAACCTGTCCCCAAAATACATAAATGAGACGTAGAAACACGAGCAATTTTTCATATTACCCGGAAGAACAGGAAAGGCGCGGAACCATTCTCCGCACGCTCCTGTTTTTTGGCGTACTGGCAGCGCTGTGCGTATTGCTTGCTTTCGCTGTTCGCAGGTTTGAGCGCGGGCATATCAGCAAAGCAGATGCCAGCGCGCTGCAGAAGGGACTGGCTTATTTGTCAGCCCAGGACGCGCAGGATCCTGCTGCGGTAGAAGAGACGATCAAGGCCCAGCTTCAGGCGAAATTGGCCGCAGAGCGTGAACAGCGCCTGCAGGAGATGCTGAATGGCGAAGTTAATGTCTGGACGATGTTCCAGGATTATGCCTTCATGGGTGACTCCAGAACCGTCGGTCTGTACGTCTGGAATTTCCTCCCGCACGAACGTGTCTTTGCGGAGGCCGGTGCGACGATCCTCTGGCCGCGTGACCATCTGGAAGAAGTCAAAGCACACAACCCTTCCATGCTGATCCTGTGTTTCGGTCTAAACGACGTCTCCCTAGGCTTCTGGCCAACGGCGGAGGAGTATGCCACGGGCTATTTGAATCTGCTTACCTGGATCAAGCAGGAAATGCCGGACGTCAAGATCTATGTCAACTCGATATTTCCCGCCAAGGATCCTGCTTTTGAGAAATCCGCTTCCTGGTATAAAATACCGGATTACAACGTGGCGCTCAAAGCGATGTGCGAGGAAAACGGCTATGCATTCATTGACAACACTCAGCTGGCCGAGGAACACATGGCGCTGTATGAGCAGGACGGAATTCACTTTTACAAGCAGATGTATGACCTGTGGGCGGCCAATATGATGATGACCATTTTGCAGGATGAATAGCCCAGGGCAAAAGGAGAGAAAATTTGCTAGGCAGATGGAAGATTTTCGCGGCGGATCTGCTGCGAATACTGGCTTTGGCAGCAATAATACTGTTTCTGATGGTGCAGTTTAAAGGCAGCAGGATCTCGACGGCTGCCTTTGAAGATGTGTCAGGCGTTGTCATAGCAGCATCCGGATTGCCTGCCGCGCCTCAACAGGCAGAGATCACCGAGGGACAGGAACAGGCACAGGAACAGACGGAGGCTGCCGAAACACAGGAACAGACGCCGGAACAGGCAGAGACTGCTGAAGTGCCGGCACAGGCACAGGAGCAGGTACAGGCGCCCGCGCAGCCGGGAGACAACCAGATGTTCAAGCGCCTCTACGGCCTTGATCCGGAGGCCTATGACGGAGTCCTCCTGTATTATCCGACTACAAACATGAACGCAGAGGAACTCCTGCTCATCAAGCTCAAAGGCAGCTCGCAGGAAGAGATCCGTGAGCAGCAGGAGATAGTGCAGACTGCAATGGAGACCCGCAGGCAGACGCAGATGCATACCTTCGAAGGATATGCTCCGCAGCAGTACGCGACGCTGGAGCATTCCGTGATCGATGTACAGGGAAACTACCTGCTCTTTGTTTCCGGTGATTTTGCACAGCAGACCCAGATCGCTTTTGAAAAGAGCCTTGCGCAGTGATAAAGGCTGTTTAGCATGAGGACTAGAAACGGCATATAAGCGGCGCAAAAAAAGTACATAGACAGCATAAACACGATACAAATATGACACAGACACCATTTAAGGAGATAACAGCTTAATGACGCTGAGCAGCTTGACATTTTTATTCCTGTTCCTGCCGGTCGCATTACTGCTGTATCTGATCCTGCCGGGCAGGGCAAAAATATATATGCTGGGCATCATCAGCCTTGTTTTCTACGCGTGGGGCAATCCACGCGATATTGTGCTGCTCCTGTTTTCTGTTGTGTTTAACTATGCATCTGCCCTCGAAATGGACGAGCTGCTGTACAGAAGACACTGGACGCTCGGCAAGCTGAGCATGATCTTTACCGTGATCGTCAATGTCGCTGTCCTGTGCGTATATAAATACTCGAGCGCGGCGCTGCCTGTGGGTATCTCCTTCTATACATTCTCAGCGCTTTCTTATATTTTTGACGTTTATTACGACAAGGCGCCGGCAGAGCGAAATCCCGTCTATGTGCTGGTCTACATCGGCCTTTTTTCAAAGGTCACGAGCGGTCCGATCGTTCAATATAAAGATTTGTATGCGCAAATCAGGGACCATCAGGTCAGACTGCGCGAAGATTTCGGCCCCGGGATCCTGCTGTTTTTGCGCGGCTTGTTCAAGAAAGTTCTGCTGGCGGATCCGTTAGGGCTTGCTTTCGCCCAGGTCACTGCTGTCACAGAAAAAACAGCGGGCCTTGCCTGGCTGGGCGTATGTTTCTATGCGTTCCAGCTGTACTATGATTTCAGCGGATATTCCGACATGGCGATCGGTATCTCCAGAATGCTGGGATTCCGGTTTGCAGACAACTTTGATTATCCGTATACTTCCGGCAACCTTGCGGAGTTCTGGAGGAGATGGCACATCTCCCTGGGCGCCTGGTTCCGCGAATATGTCTATATTCCACTCGGAGGCAACCGCTGCAGCGTTCCGAGGCAGATGATCAACCTCGGCGCTGTCTGGCTCCTGACAGGAATCTGGCACGGCTCAACATTTAATTTTGTCCTATGGGGAATTTACCACGGGGCGATCATTATGTTCGAGCGTTTCGTCCTGAAAAAACGTCTCGACAAGCTGCCCAAGGTCCTGCGTGCACTGGGGACGGACATCATTGTTTTCTTTGGCTGGGTACTGTTTTTTTCATCAGGCCTTGGCAGTGCGATGCGCTACTATGGTCAGATGTTCGGTAGCGCGGGACTTGGCTTCTGGGATGCGCAGGCGTCCTTTATTCTGCGGCAGTATTTCGTTCTGCTGCTGGCAGGAACCGCCTTTGCGGCGCCGTTTCTGCATAATCGATATGAAGAAATCATGTACTATAAGCAAAAAGGCGGATTTCTGGTTTCAGCCTTTTTGTATCTCGGGCTGTTTGCACTTTGTATAGCGGAGATGGTCAGCAGTACTTACTCGACCTTCCTGTATGCCGCGTTTTAAAAATATATGCAGTATTTTGACACCGACGATTTTGAATATGAGGATGAGGACATCCAGGGGGAAGCACAGCATTTCAGCAGTGTTATCCTGCTGGCTGTACTCGCAGCGGCTGTTGTCGCCATGTGGGCGCTTATCCTGATCCGTCCCGACAGGAGTTTTTCGGAGAACGAGAACCGCAGCCTTGCCCAAAGGCCTCACTATGCCCTGTTCAAGGGAAATTCCTCTGAAAAAGAGGACGAAATGCCATCGCTGGTCGAAAAAATAGGCGACGGTACAGATACAGAAAAGACTCAGCCTACCGGTCAGACAAACAAGGCGGAGACCACACTCCTCCAGGGGATCCGGTCCGGAAGCCTGTTTGAAGAGATGGGTGACTGGATCACGGACCAGTTTCCGATGCGCGATCTGTGGATGAGGGTCAGCTTTACGGCCCGCTCGCTGATAGGGCAGAAGGAATTCTCCGGCGTCTACATAGGTGAAGACGGTTATCTGATCAGTGTCCCCCAGGAGCCCGATAGAAACAAAAATGAGAAGACCATAGATGCTGTCAGCAGATTTCTGGCAAGGCATAATGATATTCCCGCGAGTATCATGATCGTGCCGGGGGCGGCAGGCGTGCTCACCGGTAAACTGCCTAAGAATGCACCCATAAGGGATGAGACCGCAGATATCTGGGATTTTCAGGACAAGCTATATACCGCTGCAAAGGCGGCTGGAGCGGGAGAACTGGATCTGATCGATGCCGCCTCAATACTCAAGGAACATAGTGAAGAGTATATCTATTACCGGACAGATCACCACTGGACCAGCTACGGCGCTTACCTGGCTTTTCAGGGCAGCACGCAGGCGTTGGGAATAGAGCCAATTGAGTATCTCACCTATCCGGTCTCGGATACTTTCCAGGGGACACTGGCATCAAAGAGCGGAGACCTGCGCAGCAACGACATCGTCTCGATCTATGAGCCGCAGAACACGGATGTTCTATACTATGTCAACTATCCGGCTACGCAGACCCGCCGTCCGTCGGTCTATGAACCTGACGCACTGGCGGAAAAGGATCATTACACCGTATTCTTCGGAGGGAACCATTCTGTCGTGGAAATCGTCACGACAGCCCAGACAGACAGAAACCTGTTGGTATTCAAGGACTCTTACGCAAACTGTTACGTACCGTTCTTAATACCGTATTTTGACAGGATCATCATGGTTGATCCGAGATATTATTACGACAACATCGATCTCACCATGAGCAGTTACGGAATTACTGATATTCTGTTCCTCTACAGCGCAGACCAGCTCCTGCACGATACAGCCCTTGCGGATACGCTGGGTTGACCCCGGGATTCTTTCCGAGGGGTCAGATTTCAAGAATTGCCCCCGGGGACGTTTCCGGGGATCAAATTTCAAGGGGCAAAAAGGAGATAAAATGAAGAAGCCGGATATTACTGAGAACCACATCCATTCCATGCAGGAAACAAAGTTCGTCAATATGTTTGATATCCAGTACCAGGAAGGAAAACACTATTATGACGTCACGCGGCGCGCTAAGAAGGTTATGGTCGCATTGAAAACGGATGAGGAATTCCTGAATCTGGAGCCGGATGCCTCGAACTGTATTGTAATCGTGAGGACTCCGGGCGAAGAGCCGAGGCTGGTGCTGTTTTATGAATTCCGCTATCCGACCGGAAGATTTCTCTTAAGCCCGCCCGCCGGATTGATCGATCCGGAAGATAAGGGGAAGAAAGATGCGACTCTGATCACAGCAGCCAGAGAGATCCACGAGGAGACAGGAATCGTGGTCAAGCCGACGGACAGGCTCTTTGAAGTCAGCCCGCTCGTCTTTTCAACTCCGGGACTGACGGATGAGTGTAATGCCCTCGTCTGCGCAGTCGTTGATCTTGATGACCTTTCCTCGCTCACACAGAAAGGTGCGGAAGGCTCGGAATGCTTTAACGGTTTCTGCCTGCTGAATAAAGAACAAGCGGAAGAGGTTCTGCGCACGGGCAGGGACGAGTACGGAAATTTCTATTCGGTCTATACCTGGATGGCGCTGATTTATTTTGTGACGGGGATGTGGGAAGAATAAGGAACGCGCAGCGGGCGAAAAAGAAAAATCAAATGGCGCGTGCAGCGCACGAAAGACATTGACCGAATCGGTAATTAATGCCGGCGTTTCATTAGCGGGCGGTCAACTGCGCAGCTGAATCCCACTATACGAGAGCTTTAAAATGCGTTTATGACGGCTGGAATGACGCTGCTTTCGTCATAATGG
>JAFTFD010000174.1 GCA_017449745.1 Lachnospiraceae bacterium | reverse complement strand
GGATGGATCATGTCAAAGAGCAGGCTCGAAGCGTTCAGCGATGGAGTGATCGCGATCATCATCACAATAACCGTATTACTGATCGATCTGCCGGAGGGAGACGACTGGCAGGCTTTAAAGGCAATGCTGCCGCTTGTCGCCTGTTACGCAGTCAGTTTTACGATCGTTGGAGTTAACTGGGTGAATCATCACCATCTCTTCCAGATCGCGGAGTTTCTATCATCCGGCTGATCGTGGCGATCGCTCCGTGGATCATTCCGGATCTGCGCTCCAAGCGGATCATGGAGGATCGCTGAACCAGGAACAAAGAGTGTGAACTGTTGCGCTAAACGGCATTTTATTATTGTGTATGCCGTGGTGAAAGTGTATTATATGTTATTAGAAAATAATCGCAGCCGGGGAAGGATGTGCGATTATTTTTTTGCGCGATAAGGCCGGAAAACGGCCGCCGTGCTTGCACGAGCGGACACTTGACGGCCAACGGACATCGAGCGGCTATGCCGCGAGATGCCCGTTTCGTGATCGGATGAGTGGCTATAGCCTTTCATCCGATTGCGATTTCTATGTTTTACAAAAAGTTATATGTCACAAGAGGAGGAGCAAACAATGTCCTGCACGACTATCCTGGTCGGCAAAAATGCCACCAATGACCATTCCACTATGATCTCCAGAACCGACGACGGCCATTTTGACGTCAAGAAGCTGATCGTCGTAGAACCAAAGAACCAGCCTAAAAAATATAAGAGCGTCCTGTCTCACGTTACGATCGAGCTGCCGGAAAACCCTATGCGCTACACAGCATGCCCCAGCGTAGATCCCAAAGACGGAATCTGGGCAGCGACCGGCATCAATGAAGTCAATGTCGGAATGACGGCTACAGAGACGATCACATCGAATCCGCGCGTGCTGGCGGCGGATCCTCTTGTTGAACTTAAACAGGCAAAGAACAAGAAGGAAAAAGAAGTGCCCGGGGGCATCGGAGAAGAAGATATCGTCGTTCTCGTTCTTCCCTATATTCACAGCGCCCGCGAAGGTGTTTTAAGGCTTGGAGCGCTTCTGGAGAAATATGGGACTTATGAGTCCAATGGCATCGCCTTCAATGACGAAAATGAGGTGTGGTGGCTGGAATCGATCGGCGGACACCACTGGATGGCAAAAAGAGTGCCTGACGATGTCTGCGTGATCAATCCCAACCAGTTCGGTATGGACAGCTTCGACCTGGACGACGCCTTCGGCAAACAGGAGGCCCATCTTTGCTCTGCCGATCTGAGGGAGTTTATCGCGGACAATCATCTTGACCTCAATCAGGACGGCGTTTTCAATCCCAGAGATGTTTTTGGCTCCCATACGGATATGGACCATATTTACAACACCCCCAGAGCATGGTTCATGGGCAGGTACCTGACTCCCTATTCCCATCGCTGGGAAGGACCGAATGCCGAGTTTACGCCGGAGAGCGACAACATTCCGTGGTCCTTCGTGCCTGACCGCAAGATCGCGGTCGAAGACGTAAAATACATGCTCTCTTCCAACTATCAGGGAACGGAGTATAACCCTTACACAAGACATGACAGCGGAAAGCGCGGCATGTACCGCTCGATCGGTATCAACCGAACGGGCGTCACCTCGATCTGCCAGATCCGCAGTGATGTTCCGGACGAGATCAAGGGAGTGGAGTGGATCTGCTTTGGTTCCACCACTTTTGATGCGATCCTTCCCGTTTATACCAACGTCACTAAAATGCCTGATTACCTGAGCAAGGTCACACTGGATACCTCCACAGAGAACTTCTATTGGGGCAGCAGGCTGATCGGGGCTCTCGCAGATCCGTGGTATTCCTCCTGCATCCAGCAGATCGAGCGCTATCAGAACGCGGTCGCCACAAAGGGACGCCAGATCATGCTGGAGTATGACCGCAAGATGACGGCTTCCGGCGATTTCACCCTGACGCAGGAAGCAAACGGAAAGCTTTGTGAGATGGCAAAAGAGCAGACGATCGACACACTGAACAAAGTGCTGCTCGAAGCCAGCACGAAAATGCGCAATGGGTATAACCGGAGCGATAACTGATCATAAGTGAGTCATGGGGACGCATCCGCTGACTCATATTAGACGGCAGACCGCGGCAGATATCTGCATGATCTGCGGCTTCTTCGCGCAAGAACTGCTAACATTCATTGTTTATTTCAGTCAGGTGCAGCCTCAAACTCGTATCCGCACTGATGTGCGGATACTTCAGACAGTCGGCTTTTCCGTGCAGTATGAATACTGCCCGGAAACCTTCCTTCCAGTCACAATGAACGAAGCAGTTCTAAGCACTCATGCGCAGCAGCTCCTGCAGATACCTGCCGCGGTCTATCTAAAGAATGGAGCAAATCAGCGGATGCATCCCCATGACTCAAAAATGAGTCAGCGGATGCGTCCCCATGACTCAATAGGTAAATGTATGAAATTGATTTGGAAGTATATGAGAGAGCATCTGCGGCGGATCAGCGTCGGGATGAGCATCAAACTGCTGGGAACACTGGGGGAGCTTTCGCTTCCCTATATTCTGGAGCACATTATTGACAGGGTAGTGCCGCTCGGGCAGATCAGGCTCGTGGTCTACTGGGGGATCCTGATGATCATCATGTCCGTGCTGACCCGTTTCTTTAATGTGACGGCGAACAGGATGGCAGTTGCGGTCTCAAAAGATTCCATTTTCAAGCTTCGTCATGATCTGTTCGAGAAGACGGCGAACCTGTCCGGATCCCGCTTTGACACATTCGGGCTTCCTTCGCTTACATCCCGTATGACTTCGGATTCCTATAATGTGCAGAATTTCATGACCAGGATGCAGACTATGGGCGTAAGAGGCCCGATCATGCTGATCGGCGGGCTGATCCTGACGCTCGCCATGGACGTGCGGCTGGCCATGATCATGGTCGTGACGGTGCCGATCCTGATGGCAGGCGTCATGGCAGTCTCGATCAAGGGTACGCCTCTGTACGATAAGGTCCAGCAGGCCCTGGATGACGTCGTTCGCATCATGCGGGAAAATATCACAGGGATCCGCGTCGTCAAAGCTCTCTCAAGAGAGCAGTACGAGATCCGCCGCTATGCGGAGGCCAATGAGGAATTCACGAAAAAGGACATTCACGCGAGCGCGATCATGGCGATCCCAGGGCCTTTTATGCAGCTTTGCCTGAATGTGGGACTGACGATCGTTATCATCGTAGGCGCAAGGCTCGTCAACGCAGGGGTAACGAGACCTGGCGTGATCCTGGCCTTCCTGACTTACTTTAACCTGATCCTGATGGCTGTCATGGGCCTGAACCGCATTTTTATCATGTATTCAAAGGCAGCGGCCTCTGCAGACCGAATTGCCTTAGTCCTTGCGGACGAGCCGGATATGCCTGTCATGCCTCTTAAAGAAACGGAAGGGCATACTGAAACGGGAAGCAAGATCGTTTTTGATCATGTGAGCTTCACTTATGACCGCCAGGGAAGGTATACCCTTGCCCCGGCATCTGCTGACGCAAAGGCGGATGACTTTGCTGGAGGCAAACGCGAAAAGTGCCTGGAGGACATTTCCTTTACTGTCGAGAAAGGCGGCACGCTTGGGATCATTGGAGCGACCGGCAGCGGAAAAACATCGATCATCAGCCTCCTGATGCGCTTCTACGACGCGGATGAGGGAAGGATCCTGATCGACGGGAGAGATGTCCGGAGCTACGAAAAAGATGACCTGCACAAAAAATTTGGTGTCGTTTTCCAGAATGACACTATTTTTGCGGATACTCTTGAGAATAACATCGATTTTGGCAGAGGGCTGGGGGAAGAAGCTATTCAAAAAGCGATCCAGGCTGCCGGTGCCAGGAATTTTATTGAAGAGAAGGAGGGCGGGCTGCAGCACAAGGCGGAGATCAAGGGTGCAAACCTCTCCGGCGGCCAGCGGCAGCGCCTTCTGATCGCAAGGGCGATCGCCGCGGATCCGGAGATCCTGATCCTGGACGACGCTTCCAGTGCCCTTGATTACAGAACAGATGCCAATGTCCGGAAAGCGATCGCCAGGGAATATCCCGACGTCACGATGATCATGATCGCGCAGAGGATCAGCTCTGTCCGCGGACTGGATCACATCATCGTCATGGAAGACGGCAGGATGGCTGCCTATGGAACGCACGAGGAGCTGATGAAGAGCTGTGCGGAATACAGGGAGATCGCAGTTTCTCAGATGGGAGATCTTGGATGATGGCACAGAGAGAAAGAATTGCAGTAAAGGTAAAACCAAAGGATGCAAAAGGGACTTTTCTGCGCCTTTGCAGGTATCTTCTGGCGTACCGCTGGCTCCTGCTGCTGGTCATCGCGCTGTGTCTTGCAAGCAATGTCCTGGCGCTGTTCGGCCCGAACCTCGCAGGGAAAGCGATCGACGCCGCGCAGGCGGGCGCCGGCAAGGTAGACTTTCCGAGAGTATACCAGTATGCCATCCGGATGCTGATTTTCTATGTGACGAGCGCACTTTTAAGCTACGTGATCAGTATCATCATGATGCACATGGGGCGGTGGCTCGGAAGGCGTATGCGCGCGGATATTTTCGACAAGCTGATGAAGCTGCCGGTGGGCTATTTTGACAGGAACCAGGCCGGAGATATCATCAGCCGCGTCTCGTACGATGTGGACGTTGTGTGTACATCCTTTTCCACAGATGTGGTCCAGATCCTGACGAGCCTTGTCACGGTTGTCGGGTCCTTTTTCATGATGCTGACGATCTCCCCGCCGCTCGTAGTGATCACGCTGATCACGATCCCACTGGCCATTGCCTATACAAGGCGGATGGGGAAGAGGACGAGACCCCTGTTTTCCAAGCGCTCGGCAAAATACGGAGAGATGAACGGCTTTGTGGAGGAGATGTTCTCCGGACACCGCACGATCCTGGCCTATGCCCACGAGGACGAGGTGACGGAAAACTTCGATAAAGTAAACCGCGAGGCAGCGGACTATATGTACCAGGCTGAGTACCACGGGATGTCGATGGGGCCAACGGTCGGCTTTATCAACAACCTCGGGCTGTCCCTGGTCTGCATGCTGGGGAGCGTTTACTATCTGCAGGGCGTCGTGACGCTCGGGCAGATCTCCTCGTTCGTGCTCTATACCAGAAAGTTCTCCGGTCCGATCAATGAGATCGCCAACATCGTCAATGAGATCTATTCCGCCTTATCGGCTGCGGAGCGTGTTTTCCGCCTGCTGGATGAGGCAGAGGAGACATCGGACGCAGAAAATGCCTCCGAGCTTAAAAATGTAAGAGGAAATGTCAGGATCGAAGAGGTATCCTTCGGCTACACAAAGGACCTGCAGATCTTAAAAGACGTCAGCCTGAACGCGGAGGCAGGAAAACTGATCGCGATCGTCGGACCGACAGGCGCCGGCAAGACAACGATCATCAATCTGCTGATGCGCTTCTATGATCCCGATGAGGGCGCGATCTATGTGGATGGCCAGGAGATCCGGACGCTGACGAGAAAGAGCCTTCGCGGGGCATATACGATGGTCCTGCAGGACACCTGGCTCTTTGGCGGCACGATCTACGAAAACATAGCCTACGGAAGAGACGACGCGACGATGGAGGACGTCGTGGCAGCGGCCAAGGCGGCGAAGATCCACTCCTTTATCATGCGCCTCCCGCAGGGATACAATACGCCGGTCGGTGAAGACGGCGGAAATATCTCCAAAGGCCAGAAGCAGATGCTTACTATTGCCAGGGCCTTCCTCATGAATTCCAAGATGCTCATTCTGGACGAGGCGACCTCCAATGTCGATACGACGACGGAACAGCAGATCCAGAAGGCTATGAGAGCCCTGATGGCGGACAAGACCTGCTTTGTCATCGCGCACAGGCTCTCCACGATCCAGCACGCAGACCTGATCCTGGTCATCGATCACGGGAGCGTTGTCGAGAAGGGGACCCATGAGAGCCTGATGGAGAGCAAAGGATTTTATTATACGCTGTATCACAGCCAGTACGAATAAGACTCGCAAAAATTCAAATGTCTGAAAAAGCGAATCAGCTGACGTTTCCTGTAAATGCTATTTTCATGATTTTCGATTATAATATCAGCAGTGATGAAAAACTGTTACATTTCTGATTTTATGATATTGGGGTCAAAAGGTGAAATGATGCCGGATTGCTTCGCTGCAGAGCAGCTCCCGCAATCCTCTCCGATCATTCGCAATCCGCAAATTTGCCTGTAAATACACGCAAATTGCTCCTTGCTCATGTC
>JAFTFD010000173.1 GCA_017449745.1 Lachnospiraceae bacterium | reverse complement strand
CGTGCGCCGTATATGATCCCGAAAATGCGGTATTACGGTGCGCACCCGGAAAAGTATTCCGAGGAGCAGAGGTATGCCCTGGCGACCCACGCCATTGATATTATGAAGAATTCCGGGCACATCACGACGGTCTCCATCGGCGCGGAGAATCTGCCCAAGGACAGCGGCTATGTCATGTATCCGAACCACCAGGGAAAATACGATGTTCTTGGGATCATGACCACACATGATGCTCCCTGCAGCTTTGTGATCGATGACCGCCGCTCTCATATGACTCTCGTGCGTGAATTCACGGATCTGCTCCAGGGCAAGCGCATCAAAAAGGACGACTTAAAACAGACGTTTCAGCTTTTTAAGGATATCGTCTCCGAGATCGTCTGCGGCAGAAAATACATTATTTTCCCCGAAGGCGGATATAAAGAAGGCAAGCAGAATGCGGTCTGCGATTTTCTGCCGGGGAGTTTTAAACTCGCTCTGCAGTCCAAGGCTCCGATCGTCCCCGTCGCCCTGCTGGATTCTTATAAAGTATTTGACTCCGACCAGTGCGACAGGAATGTCGTTACGTACGTAGATTATCTGGACCCTATTTATTATGAAGATTACCGCGGCATGAAGACCAGAGAGATTGCCGCCCTTGTTCAGGAAAAAATACAGCAGGCTATTGCCGCATTGCAGGAGCAGGTTGAGGCAGGATTTCCTGCCATTGGCGAGTTGCAGGAGCAGATCGAAGCCGGGTTTCCTGTCATTGGCGAGCTGCCGGAACAGATCGAGGAAGGAATTCCGGTCGTCTGATCAGAAAAGGAGATTTCCATGAGTATCGTTGTCATCGGCGCTGTTTTTGTTGACATTAAAGGGTACCCCCTCACACAATATATCCCTGCCGGCAGGAACTCCGGCCGGATCCATCAGGTACACGGGGGCGTCAGCCGGAACATCGCGGAGGACATCGCCAACATCGAGCTGAGGCCGACTTTTGTCAGCGTCGTCGATGAGAGCGGGATCAGCACCGACGTCATCGAAAAACTCAAAAAACACAAGGTCAACACGGACTATATCCGCCGGACCGAGGACGGTCTCGGGACATGGCTCGCTGTTTTTGACCAGAACGGCGACGTTGTCGCGTCCATTTCCAAGCGTCCGGACCTGAGCGAGATCCTGTCGATCTTAAAAGAACAGGGCGATGAGATCTTTAAGAACGCCGACAGCATTCTGGTCGAGATCGATATGGAGCCGGAGATCGTCAAGGAGTGCTTCCGCCTCGCGGAAAAATACGACCTGCCTGTCTACGCTGTCGTCTCCAACATGTCCATTGCGATCGAGCGCCGGGACCTGATCATGAACACAGCCTGCATCGTCTGCAACCAGCAGGAAGCCGGCATCCTCTTTACGGAAGAATATGAAGGGAAAACTCCTGAGGAAATGCAGGAGATCCTGGTACATAAAATAGCGCAGGCAAAGATCAACAGCATGGTCGTCACCATGGGCGGCCAGGGAAGTGTCTATGCTTCACTTAACGGAGAGAGCGGCTTCTGCCCTGCCCAGAAGGTCGATGTGGTGGATACCACCGGCGCCGGCGATGCTTTTTTCTCCGGGGTCGCGATCGGGCTGACCTATCACAAATCTCTGGCGGAAGCATGCGAGATCGGCACCAGGCTCGCCTCCAGTGTCATTGCGACCAAGGAAAATGTGTGTCCCCGTTACCAGCCGGAGGAATTTGGAATCAATTATTCGGAATAATTTTTCGGAATAGATACACGTAACAGATTATGGAAATTGATTATAAAAAAAGAGCGGCCATGGATCCCTCCGGTTTTGTGCTGCTCGCGGACTATGTACCGGCGATCGTTCAGGAGATCCGCTACTACTCTACTTTTAATTTTATCGGCGACCGCATCGATGGTTACGAAGAGCCCTGCGCCATCCTCACAAAGGAGGCGGCCAGGGCTCTTAAGGCAGTCAGCAATGAGATGATCGTGCAGGGCTACCGCTTGAAAATATTCGACGCTTACCGGCCTGCCTGCGCCGTCCGCCATTTTGTTCTCTGGGGACTCGAGGATCTGGACCTTCGTATGAAGCCGTTCTTCTATCCTGAACTGGAAAAACAGGAACTCTTCGCGAGGGGCTACATCGCCAGTCAATCCAGCCACAGCCGCGGCAGCACTGTCGATCTCACGCTCCTTGACATGTCCACCGGCAAAGAAGTCGATATGGGCAGTCCCTTTGACCTGTTCAGCGAGATCTCCCACCCTGACAGCAAAATAGTGACCGGGGAACAGTACAACAACCGGATGATCCTGCAGAAGGTGATGGTCCGGAACGGCTTTGCGCCGATCGACTGCGAGTGGTGGCATTTTACGTTGGAAAATGAGCCTTATCCGGATACCTATTTTGAATTTCCTGTATCTGCAGGCTATTTAACCAGGCATTAAGCTAAACGGTATCAGGGTTCTGCACTTATTCTGTTGATTAGAAATCAAGTTGGTCAGAAGTCATATCGAACAGGAATCATTTGACTTAAAACCAATAAGACAAGCGAAAAGGAGGGTACTATGAAAGCTCTGTTCATCGGAGGGACCGGAACCATCAGCACCGCCATCGTACAAAGGCTTACGGAGGAGCTCGGCTGGGAAGTGTGGCTTCTCAACAGGGGCCTGCGGAAGGCGGAATTCAAGGGCGATATCCACCAGATCATCGCTGACATTCACAACGAGGCCGACGCAGCGGACCAGCTTGCCGGCATGACGTTCGATGTCGTCTGTGATTTCATTGCTTTCAAAAAAGAGGATGTCGAGCGGGATTACAGGCTCTTCAAAGGAAAAACAAGACAGTATATTTTCACCAGCTCCGCATCTGCCTATCATAAGCCTGCTGCCAGCTACGTCATCACGGAAGGTACAACGCTCGCCAACCCCTACTGGCAGTACTCCAGGGATAAGATCGCGTGCGAGAAATTCCTCATGGAAAAATACCGCACGGAGGGCTTCCCTGTCACGATCGTCCGCCCGAGCCATACTTATGACAAAAAGCATATTCCGCTCGGCGTCCACGGCAAGAATGGTTTCTGGCAGGTGATCAGGCGCATGCAGGAAGGCAAGCCGGTCATCATCCAGGGCGACGGAACCTCTCTTTGGACACTGACCTATAACTCCGATTTTGCCATCGGATACACGGGGCTTATGGGCAACCGCCATGCCATCGGTGAAGCTTTCCAGATCACCGGCGATGAAACTCTGACCTGGAACCAGATCTATCAGACGATCGCGGATGCCCTGCACGTGGAGCTTAAAGCTTACCACGTCTCCTCGGAATTTCTCACCGCGGCCGGAGAAAAATACGGCTATGATTTTGAAGGGAGCCTGACAGGGGACAAAGCCGTCTCTGTTGTTTTTGATAACAGCAAGTTAAAGCGGGCCGTCCCCGACATGTGCACGAAAGTGCGCTTCGATCAGGGCGTTCGGATCGCGCTGGACTACATCCTCGCGCACCCGGAGGAATGCCAGGTCGAAGATCCTGAATTTGATGCGTGGTGCGATAAAATAATCGATGTGCTGGAGCATGCGAAAGCAGAATTTGCTTAAAGAAGACTTCATGAAATGAGACACGGTGACAGTCACCGTGTCTCATTTGCTATGCGAACAGAATATTAAGGATCACGAATACTCCTATTGAGATGAGTGTATACAGGGAGGTGGCTGTAGAGACAAAAGCAGCATCCTCTTTGTTTTTTGTGTACGCGGAAACGACATAGGTCGGCGGCAGGAGCAGGTATAAGATCAGTGCGAGTCTCATGGGCTGCGCTGAAAAAATGCCCGGCAGCAATGTCAGCATTGCCGTCAGCAATACGGTCATTGTAAGGATCCGGATCAGCACCGGTTTCAGGCACTCCCGCAGCATCTCTCTGTTCAGCTCAAGATCATATCCGACCGTCAGAATGATCATACAGGATACCGGAGCTGTGATCATGTCTTTGGCAGAGAGGTAGACGGTTCCCGCTCCTGTCGTAAGGAATCTTCCCATGATGCCGGTCGCGCCCAGCAAGATCCCGGCAAATACGCCCCAGAAGACGGTTGAATGCGCAATGCTGCTCACCATTTCACCGGGAGTGAACTCTCCCCTTATCGTCGCCATCAGAAACGCCAGGAATAATGTGAAGGTGAAAATCGTGTTCGCGATATCGATCGTCGCAATGTTGCCAAGCGCCCCTTCTCCGCAAAGGATACCGTAGAGGGGGTAGCCTATCATTCCGCCCTCAAAGCTGCTCAGGAAAAACGGCAGGAACTTTCCGTATTTCCCCGCCTTATTCCTCAGAACGAACCCCAGAGAAAAAGCGATCAGTTCGCAGGCCATCATGGCAGCGATGATCAGCATCGTCTCTCCGGAATACCGGACTGTGGCGAGAGCGTGAAACAGAACGACCGGGAGCATGAACGTAGTGACCAGGCTCTTCATTGCCTGGTTTCCCTCACGGCTCAGCGTTCCTGATCTTCTGAGGAAATACCCAAATAATAATACCAGCAGGACCGGCACTGTTTTTGATAATATCAGCATATTTGTCCTCTACTCCGATGGCATCAGGATATATATGGGGACAGGTCCCATGTATCACTTGGAACCTGTCCCTATATATCACATGCTCCGGATCACATTTTTATAGAAATCGACGCACCCAGGCAGGCAGTTGTACTCAATATTTTCGTTGAGTCCATGCATGCCGGCCATCTGCTCCGGCCCGTAGATCACAGGAGCAAAACGCACTACATTGTCACAGATCTCCTGATAGAATCTTGCGTCTGTAGCACCGGTCATAACGTAAGGACTGACCGGAAGGTCCGGGAAGGTCTGCTTAATGACCTGTTCAAAATGCCGGAAAGGCTCCGCGGTGATATCCACGGATTCCGAGAAATCGACGGCATGAAAGACTTCCATGGACAGGCCGTATTTTTCCGCCTTTTTGCGAACGATCTCCAGGCTTTCCTCCCTGCCCTGATGCGGTATGAACCGCATATTGGCGCCGAGCGTCGCTTCCTGGGGCATGACGTTATAGGCATCTGATCCCGACTGCATGGTAAAGGCGATCGTTGTTTTTAGCATCGCCCCCGCCTGCGCGGAGATCATAGGCATGACTTTCAGCAGCAGCGGTTTGAACAGCCACATATTTCCAAAGACAAGCTTCAGCGGGAAAGACGCGTACGAAGACAATCTCTCGAACATGGACTGCACCTCCGGCAGCATCTTTCTGCGGAACGGGTCATGCTTCTCCATTTCATTCACAAATGCCGAGAGTCTTGCGATCGGGGATCCTTTTTTCGGCGCAGAGGCGTGTCCGCCGCTGCTCCTGGCGGTGAATTTCACATCCGCCTTTCCCTTTTCAAAGACACCCACCATGGCAAAATTACCATGGATCCCGCCGACCGGATCCGTAATGATCCCGCCGCCTTCATCGCAGACAAGATAAGGCTTTACGCCTCTTCTTTTCAGCTCCGCGACGATCTTGGGGCAGCCGTCTCCCGCCCACTCTTCCGTGCAGGAGGAAGACAGATAAATGTCCTGAGGCGGAATGTAAGTATTCCCGCTGTTTCCCGCATTTCCATTTTCTGCGCCTGATCCGCTGTTTTTGCCGGGGTCACCAGCCTGCAGCAGTTCTTCGACTGCCTGGAAGAATCCGAACACGGAGCACTTGGTATCCGAAGCTCCCCGGCCCCAGACCTTTCCATCGGCGATATCTCCCGAAAAAGGCGCATGGACCCACTCCCCTTCTGCCGGAACGACATCCTGATGGCTCATCAGAACGACCGGCTTGTCATGCGCCTTTCCTTTCCAGTAAAACAGCAGATTCCCGTCGAGATCCGTCTTTTCAAGGTTCTGATGCACCAGCGGGAAGAGCTGTTCCAGTACATCATGAAAAGCTTTGAAGCGCTCGTAATCGGCAACACTGTCGTGCGAAGTCGTATCGCAGCGCACCATCTCTGACAGCTTTCGGGCATACTCCTCCGCCCTTTCGTCCGCCGGCGGGGCTTTGTACCCGGAGACTTTCTGCGGCGTCAGCAGTGTCCTTGCCAGCGCAACGGCAAGCAGGACCAGTAATAGGATGATGAGCGCTGCCAGCAGCCTGAGGATCATTATGACCATTTTTCAACTCCCGTAGATGAATCCATTAAGTCTTTTCCTGAATCCTTTAATCTTTTTCTACATGCCTCACATGGTTTCAGCCGTGCTGTCTCCTGTAGATCACATAAGCAAGCGCGATCGTCAATGCGCCGCTGGGAATGATCATGATGCTCGTCTGCGAGATGAGCGCCGGCACCAGGATAAACAGAATGCTCATGGTGATCAGCGGCACACAGGCAAGTCTTATGTTCTTGCGGAAATACTGGTATCCCATCGCCCCGAACAGAGCCGGTACGACGTTGGCAAAAGCCGGCTGCAGCGTCTGACTCTGCAAAATCGGTTGAAGGGGTACGAGGAGCAGAACTCCTGCGGCCAGGATCACGATCGTCGTCAGGGAAGAAGCCGCGATCGATAATGTCGAGATGATCTCATTTTCCGGTGTGCCGGACTTCGTCCCCGCGATCTCCCTTGCATTCATTGCACACGGGATTTTCATGTTGATCAGGTTCCCGGTAATAAAAGCGAGATAGCCGCCGCCTGCACCCAGCATCGGGGTATAGACAAGAAATTCCACCACACTGGAGATCGTCCAGATCAGTCCCACTGAGAGGAACCCGCGGGCTACAGCGCCAAGATCCGGCAATGCGCCAAGATAACTTCCTATCACGAAGGGGGCTCCCACGAGAAGGATCAGGGTGAGGGCACTGACAGCTCTCCCGATCCTGTGTGTTGTTTTATCATAGTTTTCCAGGTATGCATTCTTCATAAGCCGCCTCATTTTCATCTGCAATCGCAGTTGTCTGTGTACATCCAACGATGCTGACAGCTGCCTGTGATCACCTGTGATCTTTTATCTCAGGAAGATCGCCGCCAGCATACCGACCAGCATACTGCCCGCAATGGAAAAGCTCTCCAGCCAGACCATATGCTTTTTCTCGGAGAGATAAGTAAACCCGGCCATCACCAGTGCGGAGACTGCCGCCACGATGATTGGCGTCAGGTCGCCCCTGAATGTCAGGAATTCTTCCCCGGAAACAAAAGATCCGATATAGCTGCCAATGTAGGCACTTACCAGGCCGATGAACATGGCGGTCATCGCGCTGTCACCGAAACCCGGACCTTTTTCTTTTTTCCCTGTTTCTCCGGCCGCGCCATCCGAAGTCGCAGTATCCTGAGTACTCTCAGCAATTGGTGCTGCCTGTTTTCCCTGCAGTTTTTTAAGATATGCCTTGTTAAAAAAGAAAGACAGGATCATTCCCCACATGATGCAGATGCTCATGAGCAGGGCGATGGTCGAAAACGCAGCCGGTGTCATCTCCTGCACGTTCAGGGAGGACAGACCGACCTGTTCTGCCGCTGCCTGTGCGACCTGTGTCTCGTAATGCAGCGCACCGATCACCGAGAGGCGAAGCCACGGCCAGGGTGTCCCAAGGCTCCCCGAGAGCGCAATGACTCCGAGCAGGATCCCTACACTTGGCAGGATCGAAAAAGTCACGCTGGATGTCAGAGCCCGGACCAGTTTCGCCCTGTCCATCCCGATCGCGATCCCCGCCCGGAAGGCGCGGACCATGAAGACTACGCAAACCAGAGCGACGAAGGCGATGATCCCTCCGCAGATCAGATACAGAGTGCTGCTGTTTAACTGAACGATCATTACAATATTCCTCTCTCTTACCTCTCATGCCGCAGCGCTTCGCGCGCAGGCATTGCACAGCAGAGACACACGAAGGCGTTTTCTGCTGATTGCAGAGTTTGATGCTTCCGGCAATGCCGCTGTTACGGCACTGTCCCTCAGGTGCCTGTGGACCAAGTGTGAAATTCCTCCGGGCCCATGATCTCTTCCATGAAATGCAGCAGTTCCGATGTCGTTTTAAACTCCCGGGGAGTTTCGTCCGAAGCCGCTTTCATGGTCCCGATCAAAGAGTGGTTCTTTTTTGCTTTTATTTTTATGTAAAAAATCTCATCCATACTGCTATTCTAAAATAGGCAGAACCGAATTACAATCCATTCATCTTCTAAGCAAAACAGTCGAAAAAACGCACTGTTTATTGTATAGTATAGTTAGTTGAATTTTACTTAAAAATACTACGCAAAAATAAGGAAACCACCATGCTACAGCAGTCCCCTGTTATTTTTCATGGGCAATACTGCCATGCG
>JAFTFD010000172.1 GCA_017449745.1 Lachnospiraceae bacterium | reverse complement strand
TGCAGACTTCCATTGTGATCAAAATAAACATGGATGGCCACATCTGCTGAACAATAGCGTAGATGATGCAGCCAAATATGATTAGCATCTCAGCCGTGTACTTGAAGTTCGGGTGCTGGGTCAGGTCGTATTTATCCGAAAGGAACGGCCTGACACCTCTTAGCTGCAGGATACACTTACTTCCGTTCATGACTGCCAGCTCGTCTCGGCTCATCAGCTCCCTTCCATATTGTCAAGTGATGAATTCAGATTCGGGAAGTAAAATACCCCCTTCATCTGGAGCAGATGCCCCAAACAAAGAGGGTATGTTGTTATAAAGAGCCTTACAACGGGAATTTTTCAATCTGTTGCTGATACGAGCATTACTGCATATCTGTTCAGGGTCTTATCATAGACGCTCCAACAGCATGCGCCATACCATTCATGTCCGGCATCAAAAAAATCCGACCAGTCTGTTGTCCATTCATATATATCAAGTGTATCTGTACCGTTCGGAAACAGGACTTTGTTCACTTCTTTGAAATCTTCGGGCTTGTTTCTTCTGCCGTGCACCGGTTCCATCAATGCATACCAGTAAGGAACCGTTGTTCCACAATTCTCATTGTCTGGTCTCCACTCTGCATCATAGAAAACGCTGCCATAATAATCGGTCTTCACAATATTTGGACAGTAGAAAAAGACCTGCGGATCCAGTGGAGAAGGCTTTGCCTTATCGATGTCATAAACCATAGGCCGCAATTTATCTGCAAGGTCATCACCAAACATGATCCGGGCTCTTTCTTTATCCTCTATGCTTTGCTTTACCAGCCATTCAAAGACCACACGCAATGCTTCCCTATGAGATTCCATCCCCTCATAAGCCTTATCGTCACTTAACAGATGATAGTCGACTTCACCGACAAGATGGTATTCACTATCCGTATCATATTGCTTTATATAGTCATAGAAAGTGTCATTATCTATTCTTTTCATAAGCGCATACCTACAAATATCGATTGAACAAAATCGCTGCGCGATGGCCTGCCACGGCTGTGGCGCAGTTTTACTTTATTGACAAATAAAAAAAAGCAGTGGAAGTACTTTTCGTAATTCGGTATTGTTAAGTTACCACACAAAACAACTGAATACGGAAAGCCCCACTGCTTATGAAAACAATAGCATTTAACGGCGTCTTCCGCAATCGGAATTATGATGCCAACGCACCTCCTGATGGGTATCTGTCTCAGCAAACACTACTCTAAAGGAGGTTCTATGTACGAAGGTATTTTTACTCAAATCCGCAGCGAAGCGCAATAGCGGAACTTGAAGGAATCTACGATAGATGCTTACTGTAACTCTGTAGATTATTTCCTGCGCACTGTTAGTCTGACGTATAGCGGTAGTTCCTCCGTAATAACGTTTTTGGTAGTTTGGAGGAATTGACATCATCAGATCAGCTCCTCCGAGGGTTTCATCCGGCAGCGCACAGAATCTGTAGAAAGAAGGCAGCAAAACATCTTATAATCAGGGGAAGTGAGTAAACGACATGGAAACGAATCAGAAGAGCTGAAGGAAATTGCGATCAATATGGGCATTGAAGGACCGCATACATCCTGGTGGCACATGTTCGGATGGTTTCTTAGTGAATGATAAAAAAGCGCACTATAGTGCGCTCATTTGTTTGCATAGAATGTCTGATAATCAAGGCTGTGAATACTCAAGGTATTTCACAGCTTTTTCTATTGTTTCCCTGGCCTCAGGAATCATAGGAAAGATGGGATATGCATGGATCATATCATGAAGAACTTCCAGTTCAGCTGGCCGGCCTTCTTTCTTAAGTTTTTCATATAGCTTGACCGAATCGTCATACAGCACTTCTGCATCAGATGCAGATAAGAAGATCGGCGGCATCTGATCATATTCGGCATAATAAGGAGAAAAGTACGGATCCTTCATCAGACGTTCTTCCGGCTTTTCCGTACCGGTCAGCGCAATCAGCTGATCCGGTCTTGTCAGCGCATCCTTCAGCATATACTCTGTTGGAATATTTCCTCTCCTTGAGGGGAACTCATCTCCCTGCGTTGTTGCAGGTGAAAAGGCAGCGATACCTGCCGGAAGCGGCTTTCCTGCATCTCTCGCCACAAGTGCTGTCGACAGAACGAGCGTACCGCCTGCGCTTTCTCCCATAAAAAACAGGCGTTCAGGGGCAATACCTGAATTTAACATATCCTCATAAAAGGCAAGGCAATCTTCCATCTGAGCAGGCCATTTATTCTCCGGAGACAGACGGTAATTATTTGCATAGACAGTATACTTATAAATATCCGCCAAATAGAAAGTAATGTCCCTTCTCTCTTTGGCGGAACCTGTAGTCATACCACCGCCATGTATATAGAGGATATATTTGCCATTTGGCTCATCAGGAACAATTATCTCTCCGTTCTTTATTTCTTCGATCCTGACGCCTTCCGGTGTAGGCGGAAAAGGGCGCAGTGCATTCGCAGCTCTTTCAGCCGCATAATCATGCCGTTTTCCAGGTGGATCCGCGGGAAAAGATTGAAACATCTGATTCATGTACTGTGCTTCTTTACTCAGCATAATATAATTCCTCCAGTTATATGTTTTTATTTATAAAGTTCACCCTCCACGATCATCCGTCTGATTTCTTTTAAGGGTTTCAATCCACTCACTGCATCGTATGCTGTACAGCATAACGCACCGGCTGCAGCTGCATTGCAGATAGCTTCCTCAGGACCTTCCTCATCAAGAATGCTTGTTAGAAACGCAGCAATACTTACATCTCCTGCCTTCCGTATCAGGTCCTCATACCTTGGCCTGTCCAGCATAAAACACAGCTCTTCAAAACTGGGCACAAAGAAATCAACATAAGGAAGTACCCCTCTCAGAATCCGTTCCCAGTCCGCCCTGCCCGCGTCGCTCTCAGGGTCCACCGCTGCCAGATCAAGACTCGTGGCCAGCCCCATTCATCACGAAGGATATCATTCAGCAGTTTCTTGTTATCGCTGCAGTGAACACCGTTGAGCATGAAGTATGTCCGATCTCAACAGCAAAGAAGTTACCATAATAAAAGAATCTGTCAGGGATAATCTCATGAACGGAAAAATGTCAGATTTTATTCTTCAACCTATTATAGTCCTGCTCGATTTGTATGGTATATGATAAATCTTATCTTTTTCAGGGTCGATATAGAATTTATCTTTTAGTTCCCGTGTCTTGCAATGATTAAGCGGCAGAGCTTTCTGAGTTTTCGTAAATTCCTCTGCGATCTTCCTCAGTTCTTTCGGAAGTATATCAAGGCACTCTTCCTTCAACAGTTCCGGCATGCCATAATAAGCTTCCGCGATACCTCCCGGATGATTATGCGTCACTCCCGCTGTCAGCGCAGCCATGTGCAGCGTTTCTTCCATTGTCGGATACAGCCAGCCAACGGATGAAACTCGCATGGCACTCCCGTTGCCAAAACTGTTATATGGTTTCGTTTCCTCTGTCATCAGCCACTTATAGAACATCCCTCCATATCCTGCATCCGGGAACATCCTTCCGTATTTTTTCATGTTCGTAATAAGGATCTCTGTGATTTCCTCATCCGTTTTCCCATATCCGTCCATCAGTGATCTGGCCACTGCGAGTGTCATCACCGTGTCATCTGTATAACGGGATTTTTGCTGTATAAGCGGGAAGTTCTCTTTCTTTATATTGTGAAATTCATATGGGCTTCCGACTATATCTCCTAATATTGCACCTATCATAGATAACTATCCTCCATTGTAAAAATACTATTCTGTGATCTTATTTTTACTCTTTCTCGTAGATCTGTATTGCTTGTTTCTGAGGTAATGATACCCATATGCAGGAATCAAAAGGTCAACTTTGAGTTGACAATTCACTATTGTGTTGCCCTCATGTTAATGGAGTAAAGGCTGTTGCAGTCAAATTTAAAACATACGATGATGTTGAAAAAAAGGCCAAAGAAATTCTAGATGGGAAAGAGCTCAGTGAATCAGAAAGAAGAGAATATTTTGTCACAGTAGAATAGTATCCATGGCGAATATAAATTTTCTTAGGATTACGAAAATTAAGAAATTAGCACTCAAACTTGACGAGTGCTAATATAAGTGTTATATTACATATAGAACAAAGGAACAGAGAAGATCAGGAAATGGTTCCTGGTTAAGCACTCCTTCTGATGCTCAGGAAATATTCAGAGTATAGGAGGTATATATCATGTTTGCACCTAGTATTTTTGGAGATAGTTTATTTGATGATTGGTTTGATTTCCCGGACTTCGATCGTGAATTAAATCGTGAGTTCAACCGTATGGACAGAAAGCTGTATGGCAGGCACGCCGACAGGATGATGAAGACCGATGTACGTGATCATGACGACCACTACGAAGTCGATATTGATCTGCCTGGCTTCAAGAAGGAAGATATCAATCTGCAGCTGGAGAACGGATACCTTACCGTAAGCGCCACGAAGTCTCATGAGGACGAAAAGAATAAGCACGGCAAGCTGATTCGTCAGGAGAGATTCAGTGGTTCGATGCAGCGAACCTTCTATGTAGGTGATAAGCTTACTGAGGAGGACATCAAGGCGAAATTCGAACACGGCGTTTTGAACCTGGAGATCCCGAAGAAGGAAAAGGTTCAGATCCCTGAGAAGAAGACGATCATGATTGAAGGCTAAAATAGTTGATTAACCAAATAAACAACAAATAGAGCGATCCGCGGGGCTTAAAAACCTCACGGATTATTTAACGTTCCATGACGGCATCCTTGTACTTCGCATAGGTATGAAGGAATCCGTCCACGTACGCCACAAACTTCCCCTCATCCCTTTCGACCACATGCTCTTCTCCAACGACAGCAAAGATCGCTATCGGATATGTGACCACACAGGCAGCTGTAATAAACAAAACGAACACACTGACTGCAATTATTCTGACTGCACTTTTCCTGATCTTCAGAAGAAGCTGGATGATTCCTGCTATGATCCCGACCATAATAAGAAACAGGCAAAGAACCAGGAACCATTTCCGATAGTTCAGCCTGAACAGGTGCAGTACCAGGCGCACCGCGATAAAAAGCACAGTGAACAGGGCAGTGTCCGCAAGAAGGATCCTCCGTTTCTTCCCAGCCATCACTTAGTCCTCGTCATATTCCCCATATTCACAGCCGACATGGGTCGCTTCCACTTCATCGATCAGCTCCGGGTCATGCCCTGCTCCCGTCTTCCTGTACAGGCGGACGATCCCGGTCCCGTTGCCGCCGTTCCATAGACGTTTATGCTTCTTTGTGCCGTCCGGCGCCTCATAGTTCACCAGGAGCATGTCTTTCTTACAGCAGGAGATCTCCGTCTCCATCACGGCATGGATGTTCTCCTGCCGCACATGCCAGTACACCTTTTCCTCATCCTCACGGAAGGAGAACTCTGTCTTCACATGCAGGTGCAACTTGGAAAAGTTGAAATCATACTCCTCGCCCTCGTAATAAAAAACGCCCAAGAGCCTTCTGTCCAGAGGGACAAAGTAGATCTTAGGCCTGCCTCCGCCGATATCGAAAACGCTGTTCATCAGCTGTTTTCCAGTCTTCCGGCTTACAAGATGGTTGGAGGAAAGCCATACCCAGGGACTTGTAAAGTCCCGTCCCCAGTTTTTGTCCGCATAGCCATAGCAGGTCTCCGGAGAGACGGTATAGCTCTTTCCGTTCAGCATGATCTTCCCGGAATAATACGATTTCATCCCCTCCGCATGCCAGTACATTGCGAAGGCTTCAGCGTCCCGGAGCGGCCTGCTGGCGCCATAGCCGACGTTAAAGGCAATGTCCTTCTTGATCGTCAGGTCAAATCTGATCTCACCGGCATCGCACATCCATTCCGGATGGGCCGCCGCCTCTTCCTGACGAATCGAAATGCTGCCCCGCAGCGTTTCTTCCGATGCATGGCAGTCCTCCGCTGTCACGGAATACGGTGCGTCCATATGCATATCCACATTTTTCCAGGCAAAAAACCTGTGCAATTGGCAATGGTCTTCACCCCAGCACCCGGCTTTCACCATTAGGTAAGAGGGCTTCTTCCCTGCAGCCAGGTTCTCCGGCAGCTGGCCGAGGACCGGCTCCTCTTCCGCCAGATCTGGATTACAAACATAGAATTCAATGAAGAAAGGCTTCTCTTCCCCGGTTTCATCGCTAATCGCGGTAAATGAATGCCACCACCAGTCATATCCCTGTCGGCGCAGCGGTCCGTGCAGCATACATGCGTCTCTTGTAATATCGTGCTTATTGAACATATCTCTGTCTGTTCCTTCTACTAAGAGGCACTTTTCACAGCAGGGCCTCTTCACGTTAAAACGTTCATCTCCCGATACAATTCCTGTTTGTGTACCTCTGTAATGTCAGCCATACCTTATCAAGGTTCATCCCGCGCTGGCAAAAATCAGCGTTTTCAGAATCTTTAGGATAACTGCTCCAACACTGTTTTGGTGAAAGATTGGACAGAATGTAAAAGCCCTCTATACCGGCCCTTTGGGCTCCAAGAATGTCGCACTCATAATCATTTCCGATCATAAGGCAGTCGGCGGCATCCTTTTTCCTTTCTTCCAAAGCGGTCCTGAAAAACACCGGATCCGGCTTCTTCACTCCATAATCGGAGGAAATAAAGATCCTGTCGAACAGTCCCGCGATTCCAAGCTGCTCCAGTTCCGGCAATGTAAACAGGCTCTGCGCATTGGAAAGAACACAGACTTCTTTCCCTGCATCCCGAAGCTTGATCAGGAGGTTCCTTGCCCCTGCATAGAGGCGCAGATGAGAGGTGGATCTCTGCCGGAAGACCCAGGCCGTATCCCGGATCAGACCATCATCCGGTTTTACGCCCTTTCTGACATACAACCTTCGGAATACCTTTCCGATATCCGGCTCCGGGTACTCCACAGTGATATGCTGCTTTGCCCACATCTTCTTGACCCGTTTGAGTTCACTGTTTACCGCCCCCTGATAGGCTGCCTTTAATTCCTGCGCGGTATACTCTGCGCTGTGATCAGAAAACCATTCTGCTATATACTGCCACAGCTGCGGCTTTTCTTCGTCCGTGTGTATATCGATCAGTGTCCCGTAGAGGTCAAAGTAGAATACCTTATATTCTTTTAAACAGGGTCTGCTGTCCTTTTCTTTATTCATGGATCTCAAGAGGAAGACCATCCGGATCCCTGAAAAACGTCATCGGTTTACCTGTATATGTATCCGTTCTGACCGGCTCACAGGAAATGCCCATCTGCTCCAGCTCCGTTACGGTATCCGCAACGCTTTGTACCTTAAAGGCCAGATGCCGCAATCCGTTCGCTTCTGGATCAGATACGCGGGCGGGACGATCCTTCATAATAAACAGTTCGATCTCCGTATCGTCATTAAGCTTAAGATCGATTTTCCAGTCATCCCGTTCAGGCCTGTAATTCTCACGGATGATCTGAAATCCGAGCTTTATATGATAAAACTCCAGGGCTGTATCTTTGTCTGAGCAAATGACAGCAATATGATGGATTGCGTTAAGATTCATCTGGTTCCCTCAAATAACGCTGTATTCGATTGCATTCATTACATCCCCCATATGGTCATTTATTCTTCCGGATTCAGGAAATAACCCATCTCATGCCACTTCTCGCCGCCCCAGCTGGAATTGGCTTCTCCCCGGTCAATAAATCCGAACTTCCGGTACATTTTCACCTTGGAAGCAAGGCAGGTAAGGACAAGCCGTCTCTTGCCTTTCTCTTCTTCCCTTCTGCAGTATAAATGCACCAGTTCTCTGGCAAGTCCCTGTTTTCGATATTCCGGAAGTACATCCAGACCACAGAGTATTATGGTCTTTCCTTCCGGATCGTGAAGAGAGGCATCCGTGAAAAACTCATCCCGGAATTCCCCTTCATTCGTCGCGATTCCGTTAAGGAACCCCGCCAATTTTCCTGTCTGCCTGTCGACCGCGACAAGAAACAATTCGGGCGCAAGAAAGACCCGTTTCTCCATCTGTTCCCTGCTGCAGGCCTCGTTCGGCGGGAAGCAAGTCTGCTCGATCATGATCGCCTGTTCCACTTCCTCCGGCAGGATCTGACGGAATTCAAAGCGTTCATTCAGATCTCTGTCGGAAAGACTATACTCCTGCAGGAGATCCTGCGCTTTTTTAATTCCATCATCGGTAAGATAAACGTACTTTCCATAACCACGGCTGGATCTAGCCTGGATCAGGAGGTCCTTTTCCTCCATCTTTTCCAGCGCGTCAAAATCATATCCCTTCCAGGAGATCTGCTGATGCGGCCTGTTTTCATCATCAAACCTGGTCAGGTACAGAAGTGCCAGTGTCAGATCTTCGATTGCCTGCTGCCTGCTCTTTTTATTCATTGCATTACCTGTCTTATGTGATAGACGGCCGAGTTCACATCATACCCGTCCGCTGTTTAACTGTCGCTGCTCAGAATAGTTCATCCGAAAGCTTTTTTAAACACATCATAGTTACCTTAATTGAATATAGATGCGCCCAGGATTTCCCTCACCTCGATCACATGTCCATCCGGATCATAGAGCCATACCGCTTTCCTTCCATCTGCCTGCATACAAACCTCTGATATGAAATCAACCCCAAGAGATTTTGCTTTACGCTCAAATTCTGCAATGTTTTCGCATTCGAAATACAGTTCACAGGCACCGTTGGGACGTACAGGATCCATGTCGGTTAACATCATCCAGCTTCTCTTTTCCTGCAATGCAAGGCCGCCTGCCAGAATGATATTGGTACCATGATCTGCCAGTACATACAGATCAAATATATCTGCGTAAAACCTGGCAGACTTCTGCAGATCATCAACAACGATCAGGAAATTCTTAAGACGCATCCGTACACCTGCATATATATCATCATACCACACAAAATCGAAAGAAATGCGCGCCCCGAATGTTAAACGATGAGGGCATCCGTCGTAAACCGGCAGGTACCCTCTCTTTTTGTCTGTATATATATTCAGCAAACAATCGCACCGGCAGCAGTCATGTCGTCAAGATTTAAGCCGCTGTAACTCTTTAAAAATCAGATCTTTCTCTTTGTTCCCGCATACGGATCAGTCCGCGGAATCCAGTCCAGAAATTCTAAAAGGCTCTCGTCCCAGAACTGCCATTCATGACCATAAGGCCTTGAGAAATTGGTATATACTTTCGCTCCGGCTTTTTCCAGGAATCTTGCAAATGCAGCACTTGCCTCCGGACTGTCCTGTGTTCCGGTAGCGATATAGTAATCCGGCAATTTCTTTCCTGCTGCCAAAGCAGCTTCTGCCAGTTCCTTTGCTTCTTTCGAAACTCCAGCATCCCAATCTGCTTCTGTCATCGCCGCTTTCTGTTCATCTGTTAAGAACATCGCCTGCATATCCATCAGTGGACCGGAAAATGCTCCCACCGCCCGAAAATTCTCCGGAAGTGACAACGAATGGAACAGCGCGCCAGCGGATCCCATGGAAAGTCCTGCTATATATGTATCTTCCGGTCTGTTAGAGATGTTAAAATTTGCTTTCACAAATTCCGGAACTTCGTATGCCAGGAAATCAAAATGCCTGTCAGGCTGTCTCATGGGATTCGGATCTCCGGATGCTTCCAGATTTCTGTAGCCTTTGTTTTCTCCGGAAATAGTAACTACCGCAATCTGTCTTTCTTCCGCATATCTTTCCATCGAAGTATAGCGGCCCCAGACAGTATAGTTGTTTGCAAAGCCGTGCAGCAGATACAAGACCGGGTATGGAGCTTTTCCGGCATGGGAAGCTTTTGTCTCAGATCCAATAAGACTCATTGCTTCAGGACAACTGATTGTAGGAAGAATCACATTGATCTGGATCTCTCTCATCAGCACGTAAGATATAAAATTGCATTGAAACAGCGCCATTCTCATTACCTCCTGATAGAACATTTTTCTTCATCATACGGTCTTGTTTGATCTCTGTAAAGTCTTCTTTAGGCGCTCTTTTCGCTTTTTCTTCTCTTTTTCTTTTGTAAAAAACATTCTAAAATTGCGGGGCTGTATATAGAAGCGGAAGCATAGGAGGAAATACAAGGTTGCAGCGGCGCAGCTTTTGACCTTTTAATCCGATTACTATTCATGGATTTGCAGCATTTTCTTTGCAACGGCTGTGCCGATCATCTGCTCGTATACTGCTCGATACGCCTTTTTGCACTCATCTTTTGTTAATGCAATTTCCGCGGAAAGTACCAGAATCTTATACTCAACGTAGAAAAGCCATGCTGTGATACCGGTGTCGGTAAAGCCGTTTCTTAAATAGAACTGCACTCTCTTCTCCTGAAGCCTCTGCTCTTCTCCGTCATCCGCAAAGTCTGGATTCTCGACTTCAACAAGAACAGGGCCTGGTACAGAAAGCATGTCTTTTATGCTGGATAAGAAGAAGGAACCTATTCCCTGATCCCGAAGGTCTTTCCGCACCGCAAAATAATCCAGAAGATAGACTCTGGATGCGCACTGTTCTGAAAACGCAAAGAAACCATATCCGTACATCTCGTCTTCTGAAAAGATGCCGTAGCAAATATATTGCTTCTTTTTAAGGCTCCTCTCGATCATGACAAGAGGCCTCAGTTCGTCTGGTGGAAAATCGTTTTTCAGGTATTTCCTGTAGACATCCCTGGCTTCAGGGATCGTTAGTTCTCGTATTGTGAGCTTATCTGTTTCCATTGTAGTTTTACTCGAAAGGCTTTTGTATTTTCCGTACACAAGGCTGTAAAGCTTTTCTGCTGCCTCCTTGCTTCGTCTCCCGGAACGGCAATATAAAAGCAGAGTCTTCTCAACATCAGGCAATTGTCCAAGGATCCCGGAGGCATTCTGGATATCCTCGTTCGGGATATTGACCGCACCAGGAATATGACCCTCTGCATATTCATCAGTTCTTCTTAATTGGCATACTTCTTGCAGATATTTACGACTTAAAGACAGCTTACCATACTTGTATCGGCCTCTTGCCTGTTTTCTGGACGAGCCCCGAAGTTAAGTTGATCCAGCTTTTACAATGATCCAGCACAACAGAATCGGACGAGACGACATTTTCCTTGCCGAAAAGCTCTCTGTCTGGATTCTTGCATATCTGTATGTCCAGCTCCAGAGCATACTCCTCTCCTATTTCAGCAATTAGAGTTTTCAGTCTTCCGGAGTTCGAGACCGGCTCATCCAGATAGATATTCACTTTCTTAACGCCTGCTGTCTCCAGTTCTCCCAGAAGAAGTCTGATGGCATCACTCGTTTCCGGGATGATCCTGTATGTTCCTCTTAAGGCTGCCAAATCTCGTATACACCCGTCCATGCATTCGAAAAGCAAGGAATCGCTAAGCATGACTTCCAAGGTGATCACGATATTGAAACCATCGATCCACACCTCATGTCCTTTCAGTGTTGAGGTATCGATAAGCTTTTCTTTCCTCCCTAGAATCTGCTCATCCGTTGCGACACTCCTCATGATTGCCAGACGCTGTCTATCTGATAGCAGAAAATGATTGCCTACAAATGTTGAAGCCTGCTTAATATCATATCCTTCATTTATAAGATACAGGATATGCCTGGATGCTGTCCTCATCGTCTCTATTGCTTGGACAGAAAAGAATTTTTCGTCTTCAGGAACAAAGCCTCGTTTAGCATTCATGATAATCACCCTTGTTGTATTGATATCGTTAGTTCATATTTTAAAATTCATTACAAAATAGCACAAAGGCTTTTCTCAGATTCCAACAAATGAAAAGAATAAGACGAATCTCAGAATCTCACAAAAAGGTTCCGGACTGCAGACACAGCAGCACCGGAAGCTCTTCTGTAGTTGAAGGTTTCTTAAAAATGATCTCGTCAAGATCCTCCCGGATTCTGTCCCGGAATGTTTTGCTGCGGTGGATGTGCCATAGACGATCCCGCCCAGTATCACAAGAATTGCGACATTTCTCCATTCCTGATGTGCCGCACAGAACACTACCAGCACTCCCAGAAGCGTGAGAAACGGTCCGGCTATAAAGGACGACAGATTGAGCAGCAGCCAGGCCGCTGCTGCCAGAAGGTGCACTGTAAGACGAACCGGCATCATATGCAGTTCCCGGTTTCAGCTTTTCAAAGCCTTCTCGGATGGCTGTGTCCTCTATGGAAGTGATCCACAGCCATCCGGGAAGACTTTGGTCTCCAGAACCGTGATCTTACATTCATGCTGCATATTTAACCCACTTTCTCGAACATGTCTTTGCTCACACCGCAGATCGGGCAGCACCAGTCATCGGGCAGATCCTCAAATGCAGTTCCGGGTGCGATGCCACTGTCAGGATCACCCTTCTCCGGATCATAAACATAACCACAGGGGCCGCACTGATATTTGGCCGGCTTGCCATCGCTGCTGTCCGTTGTCTCCGCAGTCTCCTCCTGCTTACCGATCAGCGATGTAACAAGGGCGGGAATCCCGGCAAAATCACTGTCTTCCGGGTTCCACTGGGAACGGATGTTTTCTTCGATGACCTCGAAGCCTGCTTCGGCCAGCTTCGCCTGCAGGAGTTTCACGCTCTCGCCGCTCCATCCATAGCATCCAAACGCAGCAGCTTTCTTGTTTTTGAACTTGAGCTGCTTCAAGAATTCCATCCATCCCGCCACGGAGGACAGATAGCTGTTGGACACTGTGGGTGACCCAACCGCGATGGCTCGGGATTTGAATACTTCGGTCATGACCTCGTTCTTATCCGCTTTGGCGATATTGAACACCTTGACCACAGTATTCGGACTCTGGCGGTGAATCTCCTCCGCGATCTTGTGAGCGATCTTCGTGGTGCCCTCCCACATAGTATCATAAGCAATAGTGACCTGGTCCTCCTGATAGGCATCTGCCCACGCGGCATACTTCTCAACGATTTGCAGCGGATTTTCACGCCAGATCGCGCCATGGGAAGGTGCGATCATATCAAAGGTCAGATTAAAACCGGTGATCTCCGCCAGCTTCTTCGTCAGGATCGGTGCAAACGGATTGAGAATGTTGGCGAAATACTTCATGGCTTCTTTGTTCAGCAGGCACTGATCCGCCTTGTCGTTGAACAGTTCTTCTACGGCATAGTGCTGGCCAAAGGCATCATTGGAGAACAGGATGTTGTCTCCTGTCATGAAGGTCGCCATGGAATCCGGCCAATGAAGCATGCGCATCTCTACAAAGACGAGCTTCTTGCCGTTACCAATATCCACGCTGTCGCCGGTTTTTACCACATGGAAGTTCCAACCGCGCTTACCATACTGTCCCTCAATGCTTTTAACGGCATTTGCAGTGCAGTAGATGGGCGTGTCCGGGATCTCCTCCATGAGAGCCGTCAGAGAACCGGAGTGGTCACACTCGCCATGATTTGCCACAATGAAATCGATCTTATGAAGGTCGATCTCTTTCTTCAGATTGTCCACAAAATCAAAACGGTGAGGCGTCCATACAGTATCGATCAGGACCGTCTTTTCCTCTTCGATCAGGTAAGCGTTCTGGCTGGAGCCGTTCATGATGGAATAGTCATCCCCATGGAAGCTTTCCAGTTCCCAGTCAATATAGCCGACCCAGCTGACATTTTCTTTTACATGCTTTCTCATGTTTCTCCTCCTCAAAAGCACTTTTCTTTCCGTTCTTTCTTACATCGTTCAATATTGCCGCAGCGATAACATAGTTCATTGTCACAGATGCCATTATTGTCAAAATAGGAACGGATGTTGTTTACTGTTGTCTCCGCGATATTATTCAGTGCCTCCTCTGTCAGGAACGCCTGGTGGGAGGTCACGATCACATTCGGCATAGAAATCAGCCGGGAAAGCAGATCGTCATTCAGGATGTGTCCGGAACGGTCTTCAAAAAAGATATCCGCTTCCTCCTCATATACATCCAGGCAGGCCGCGCCGATTTTCCGGGCCTTGATACCCTCCAGCAGTGCCTCCGCATCGATCAGAGCACCGCGGGAAGTATTAAGAATTACGACGCCCTTCTTCATCTTCCCGATGGGCGCGTTCTATGTAGCCCCGCAGATGGGCTGCGACATTGCCGACGCTTACCTTGGCGCAGAACTCGGCAGCGGCTATGAGTGGTGGCACAACTTCTATGAATTCCACAAGCTTGCCATTGACGAGCTGGAGTCCTTCGATTATGACACTTATAAAGCCAATGGCTTCAGGCTCGAGCACCTGGGGGACTATCCCCTGACGCTGGAAACCAAGCCGGATTAAGGAGAAGCTATAAAAAAGACTCTTTCAACAAGGACTGGACCTGTAACGGAAAACCCGTGACCCTGCCCCACAACGCTCAGATCACCGAAAAACGCGGCGCCGAGGGGAAAAAGCAGACCGAGGATCCGTCCAAGGTCAAAAACGCCAGCCTCATGTTCAACATCATGACGAGCTTCATCGGCTCCAACATGAACAAGGCGGGCAACTCACGGTCACGGTCTCCGCTCAGGGCGGAAGTGCCGCGGCAACAGTAAAAATCTGTTGAAGAAAGTTTTCTCCGGGTTGTACAACAGGACCATCCGGAGAAATCTCATGGAGATAACAACATGAATAACATGCAGATCGAGAAGCAGGCTTTTTCCTGTCAGCGTGATGGCCTCACGATCCGTGGGCATGCGCTCATGCCCAGGACAGGCGGTCCCTTTCCCGCCGTGATCGTCAGCCACGGCTTTATGAGCGATCAGCGCTCGGTGACGCAGTATGCCGAGGCGCTGGTCGCCGAGGGCTTTGCCGCTTTTATCTACGACTTTTGTGGCGGCTGTGTCAAGGGCACAAGCGACGGAGCCTCGAGGGATATGACGGTCTTTACCGAGGTGGAGGATCTGACGGCTGTGATCGACTTCGCCATCTCTCGGAGCTATGTGCAGGGCGGCAAGGTAATCCTCATGGGCTGTAGCCAGGGCGGCTTTGTCTCCGCCATAACGGCCGCGAGGCTGCAGGAGAAGGTGGAAAAGCTGGTACTCTTCTATCCGGCGCTCTGCATCCCGGACGATGCCCGTGCGGGGAAGATGATGTTCTTCCGCTTCGATCCCGCGAATATCCCGGATATTTTGGGCAAATGGCCCATGGAGCTGGGCGGAGACTATGCCCGCAGCGTCATTGACCGGAATCCCTATGAGCTGATTTCAGGCTATCCGGGGAAAGTACTGATCGTCCACGGCACGGCGGACAGGGTGGTTGCGCTACGCTATTCCGAAAAGGCGCGGGAGACCTACGGCCATGACTGCTGCACGCTCGTGACCATTGACGGCGCGGGCCACGGCTTTAAAAAAGAGGCTGACAGAAAGGCGATCGCCTATCTGCGGGAATTTGTGCGGGGACGCATGGAACTCTTTGCGGTGGACGTGAAGCTGACAGGCCACAGCATGACAAGAAAGGGCAGAGAGGCCGAACTGATTTTTCCCTTTACCGGCACGGCGGAAGGAGCGGCCTTCCACGGCGTCATCGATCCCGGCGCGAAGGATGTGCAGCTCTGGCGCGGTCTGAAGGCTCGGCACTGTCTGGCCGACTATACGATCACGGGAACGGACTATACGGGCAAGGCTTGCAGCGTCCATATCGTCAACGAGGACAATGGCAATGGCTGGACGCCCACCGTCACCACCGACAGCGCCGCGCTGAACTACATCAATAGCGAGCCCTGCACCGAATACTTCGAGCCCCGCAAGGGCGGACCGGTGATCCACATTTTCAACCGCCCTGTGACAGCAGAGAGATAAAGCGGTCCCGATCGTGAGCCATACGCATTTAGGATTCGCTCCGGGAGGACTTCTGGAAGCCCTCCCGGAGCGACCTGTCCGGTCTGATATGATTATCTGGAGATATATGACCTGCCGCTTTTGTTGGATGGACCTTCCGCCGGAGTTGACGATTGTTGATCAGATGCCTGATAGATGTGAAGACCATGTCCGGGTTCTCTTTTGACATCTGTGTTATTCTTTGCAGTGTCGTTCCCATAAGTTCTCTACCATCTGCGTGTAGCTTATGTTTCCCCGTAAAGTTTGTTCCGTATGGCTCGGGGACGGGAGG